>CASEBB010000056.1 GCA_949286015.1 uncultured Succinivibrionaceae bacterium
TTCGTGCGCTTTAGCGCGAGGCGTTAGCATGCAAGGGCTAACATACGCCCAAACTGCTTGTTTGGAACGGTGCTGAGGTAGGATTGTATTCTTGTTCAGAACCCTCCCTATTAAAACGGGAGGAAGCCATGTGCGTAAGCACATGGAGACTTCACGCCAGTACCTGTAGTGACAATCGTCAGGTTTTCTGCCCCAGCAAAAGGAAATAGCTTTGGCATTTGGTAGCAGTTGGCCAGCCAGAGACGATCGTTGTACAGCCACTGTTTAACAAATGGGCGATAAATAGCAGGCATGATGTTCTGGACAGCAAAGTCTTGGCTGAGCTTGCCTTTGAACATGTTTTTGAGCAGGTCACGCTCCCATTTGATTTTGGTAGGATCCGTGATTGGCGAGAACTCAGCATGTTGTTGCTGAGCTTGCTGCGCTTGCGCAACTTGATCATTGTAGGTGGCGATGCAACGCCCCATGTTGGCCGCTAAGGCCTCTTTAGAGGAGTTGTATGCCCATGCATCACGGCTTGTATTAATGCCGCACGAATAGTTGGTAAAGATAGCGAGATCATCGTTTGTCTTGCCATCAAGCGTAATGAAATGGGCAAAATCATCGCGCCGCTGGTTGAGCCAATCGCCATGCGCATCTGGAGTGATGCGGGTGAGCGGTACTTGCGAGTTGAGCACAGAGCCAAAGGCATGCAGCTGTTGCAGCTTTTGCTCACGAGTAAGGTAGTCATCCACGGTGGCAAAGTAGATCTGCCCTTGCTCTGTGGCCTCAGGGTTTTTGACCAAAATGGTAATGGCAATAAGAGCGCGGCTACCAGCACCAAAGACCTTGCCGCCTTCTCTACGTGCCTGCTCTCCTGAGGTGCGCTGATTGCCTTTGAGGTGGTAAACGTAGCATGAGCTAAACTCATTGGCTAAGCAGAGGCGCATACCACAGGCAGAAGCTGCTTCTAGCCACCCTGCATTGGTGACAAAGGCAATCACACCACGCTCAGTGATCTTGTCTGAGGCCCAGCGAAACGCGCGAATATAAGAGTCGTACAGCCTGCTCTTGTTGGATATCTTGCCAGCGCGCTCCACATAAGTGGCGGCAATGCGCGCATCTAACGCTGGGTACTTCTCGTTTTGGTTATCGTCGTTTTGGCTCTCCTGTCCCACCGAGTAAGGAGGGTTACCCAAGATGACCCTCAGCTCGAGGTTCTCCACCTCACGACGCAGCTCACTGTTTGGCACAAAGGGGTTGTGCGGGGCTAAGCTGCCCTCTTTGGCCGCGTAATTAAAGGTGTCTGTGAGCACCATAATGGAGTTGCTCTGGTACTCTTCTACCAGCACCGCATGCCCGTGCACCCTCTCATAGCGCTGGTTGTACACCGACTCGATGTTAATCGCCGCTACGTAATAGGCCAATGGCAGAATCTCTAAAGCATGCAGCTCATGACGGTACTTCTGATCCAGCGCCTCATCACTGATGAGGTCACTTTGCAGCAGCTGCGCGATAAAGGTACCCGTACCAGTAAACGGATCGAGCACATGCACATGTGGTGAGGAGAAGCTCTCTCCAAACTCACGCTGCAGCAGGTCGCTTACCGAGTGCAGCATAAAGTCCACGATCTCTACAGGGGTGTAGACAATGCCCAGCTTATCTTGCTGCTTCGGGAAGGCGACCTTAAAGAACTGATCAAAGAGCTCAATGATCACCTTTTGGCGGTCACTAACGCTCTCGACGTTGCGCATGCGAAACTGCACGCTATCGTAGAAGTAATGCAGCTCATCATTGGCGCGATTGAGGCCGTCCTGATCGAGCTGATCAAGCATGCGCGTCATCGAGCAGGCAATGACATTGCGCTCAGTAAACGGGTAGTTTGGGAAGAGGGCATCCAGCACGGGCTTAATCACAATGTGCTGGGAGAGCATCTCCACCACATCATCGGTGCTTAAGTTCACGCTGGTAGCGTCAATCAGCTCCTTGTGGAAGAGCGCAAAAGCCTGCCGTGTTTGCTCCGAGGTATCTGGGCTGTGCAGAATGCCCTTAATAAGCTCCACTTGACGGGCGCAAATGGCACCAACGTCTTGAGCCCAGTCTTGCCACGTCTTACGGTTACCGAAGTTATCGATAATGGTCGACTTGATTGCTTCCTCAATCTCAAAGGCACGCAGCAGATTAAAGAGCTCGGACTGATCATCGGTGGCGCCTTTGCTCTTGCCTCCAGATCCTTGATTACGCAGTGATTCACTACCGGTTTTGCGGTAGAGCTCATTGTTGTTCTCGCAGATAATCGCGATGCGCTTGTCGAGCTTGTGCAGATAAGGATCGGCCAGCACGCTCTCCGGATTGATGCTGCGTAAGGCATTGAGGATTTCCCACACCACCTTAAAGGCGTCGCTATTGGCAAGGGCTGAGGCTGGATCCTTGAGGTTGTGCGCAATCATCGGAATGATGACGTAGCCTTCTTTCTTGCCTAGGGCGGTGCGCATCACGCGTCCAACAATTTGCACCACCTCCACAGGTGAGCGACGTGGGGTTAAAAGCGCGACAGCATCAAGAGCAGGGACGTCTACACCTTCGCTTAAGCAGCGCACATTGAGAGGATGTTGCACTGGTTCTCACTAGGATCAGAGCGCAGGAACTGGAGCTTTTCCTCCTTTTCCATGGCGCTCATGGCGCCATCGACGTGCTCACAGTGGCAAAGCAAATCATGGCTTTCCACAAAGAGGAACTCCTCACTTGGGTCTTGATGCGCGGCAATAGCCTGTGCGCCTTTACTCAAGACCCGTTGGCGATATTGCGTAATGACTTCAGAGAAGTAATGCGCATACTCCTTTGAGGAGACAATGTTCTCTTTGTTGACGTTGTCCTTCATGCCCGCCGTGGTAATGCGCTGGGCATAGGCAACGGCACGGCGAATCGGCTGCGCATCGGACTCATCTTGGCTTAAGATGCCAAACTTGTTGAGGGACTTCCACAGGCCAATGGCACGGGCAGTGTTTTGTGCCGAGAACTGCTCTAACTCCTCCGAGCTCATGTCGACTGCACCATCGCGCACAAGGATGATGACCTTGTAGTCGACCAAACACCCTAAGGCCACCGCTTGCTCAAAGGTTAGCGAGTAAAAAACAGGGCCAAAGACGTTCTCATCATCCATGGAGTAGATGACGGCGGAGTTCTCCTCAGCTTGTTTCTTTGGCGCGATGCCATAGACCTTTGGGGTGGCGTTTCACCGTCTGGGGTGTTCTTTGGGCGCTTGCTGTTCTTTTTGGTCTTGGTGGTGGCTGCCGTAGCAGCAGGAGACGCATCTACTAAAGATGGTTGCTCGCCTTTATTAGGTGCAGACTCTTGCGCTTGCGCCTTTACCTCTAAGGAGTCATCTTGAGGTAAGCCACCTAACGTTGGCTGGTCATCCGAAGTCGATGCTTGCTCCGGTGCCTTAGCTTTAGCCTCTGCGTTCTCATCATTAAGCAGGTAAGCACCTGCGGTGTGATGCGCCTCATCGCTGATAATGAGGTCAAACTCAGGAAGCTTCAGCTCCCCCTCAAGCGCTTGTGCCCGATGCACCACATCCAGCGATTGGTAAGTAGAAAAGACCACCACTAAGCCCTGCTGTGGCTGCTTTTGCTGCATCGCTAACGCCTTAGCGACACTGCGGGCTAAGGCATGCTCATTGGTAGTGGCAGGGTAGAGCAGCTCATTACGCGCTAAGACGTTTTCATCAGCTTCGATCTCGTTCTTACCGGCCTTTTTGTAGCTGACCTTGCTATCCGAGCACACAGGGATGGCCAGCATCGGCAGCTGACTTTGCTGTACCCAGTCATTCATGCTCTGCGAAAGCGCAGAATGCCAGCGCTGCTGACCAGACTGAGACTAATGCCCCTAACCAAACCAAAACGCAAGAGCACATGGCGCAACAGGCGGTAGATCTGTCCTTACATGTTTTGCCCTTACCGGATTTAGGGGCGACGCGCTTGAGCCTTGATCCCGTGATTGCGCAGCTCCTGCATCACATCAACACGCATTTAGCCGATGACCTCTCGCTTGAGCACTTAGCGCAGCTGTGTAACCTCAGTAAGTTCTCGCTCATGCGCAAGTTTAAGCAGTTCACGGGCATGTCGCTGCATCAGTACATTGTCAAAAAGCGCCTGCTGCAAGCGCGTTACCTCATCTCTTTAGGTATGGAGCCGTATCGCGCTGCCTTAGAGGTGGGCTTTAACAACTACTCCAACTTCTCACGCTCATTTACCTCGTTCTTTGGGGAGAATCCTGGCACCTGCGCGCGGCGCTACAAGAAAAAAGAGCAGCGTCGTCCTGATGAGCCCTCGGAGGGGCATCTTAACTTTCTCCAGCCGTTCATCCCGCGTTTTCCGCATGATCCTCATGACAAGTGAGCAGCCCCGTGGCGGTGACCGCTGAATGGGCACACACACACACACACACACACCGAGTTCTTCTTCTTCTTCTTCTTTTTCTTTTTCTCCCTCCTATTCTTCATTGCGACTTCCTAATCCTTACCAATCTTTGCTGAGGGCAAGCTTCCTTGAGGGCTTGCCCTTTTTTAGCTTGCCACGCCCTGTATTGCCCTAAAAACAGGCTTTGCGCAATAATCTCACGTCCTTTTCCCTAGCCTTGGGCTGCATGTTGTAATATGAGCCCTCATCATGGTGGATTGTCTGTCCCCAAAAACAGCACCGCAGCCCAGAGTGTTTAGCGTTTTAGCGCTTTAGAGCTTTAGCGCTGTCTGACTGCTGTTACGATCTGTCCTTTCGCGTGCACCCTGCTTACAGGCTGCAACCTCATTGTGTTTGTCACCATGGATTTCCCTGCAAACTCCTACTCCGACTCCGACTCATCCTCTTCTTCCTCTAAACTCAAGCCGACCCTCTTGGCAACAGCCGTAGCTCTTGCTCTGGCTACGCTCGCGGCGAGCTCCACTCCTGCCTTTGCTGCCACTACTCCAGTCTTAGAGTCCGTGTCTGCCACCCCTGATGCCAGCTTAGTCGATGGTGCCAGCGACAGTGCTGACAGTGCTGCCTCGGATGCCGATACCATGGTGGTCGATGAGGGCTTAGTGGCTACTGATGCTGATTTAGAGCAGCTTGAGGACGATGCAACCTTTGCCACTGGTGAAGAAGAGGCTTATGACGATCTGCTCCTAGGTGAGACCGTGGTGGTGACTGCCAACCGTATGACGCAGCCCCTGTTAGACGTGAGCTCCTCCATGGCCGTGGTGACGCCACAGCAGCTTAATAATTTAGGCCGCGATAACATCCCTGAGATGCTGCGTACTGCACCTGGTGTGCGTCTCATGAGCGACGGTACGCCTGGTGTGAAGCGTGTGGCTATCCGTGGTGAGAGCGCGTCGCGCACCCTGATCATGGTCGATGGTCAGCGCATTGATGACCAAAAGAATAAGTCCGGTGCCCCATTGCTGGTAAATCCATTCTTTACTGAGCGCATCGAGGTGGTTAAGGGCCCATCCTCCGTCCTTTATGGTTCTGACGCCATGGGCGGTATCGTGAACGTTATCACCAAGCAAGCTGCAGAAGAGCCTTTTACCTTTGAGGGCGGCTTAAGCTTTAACGGCTCTAACAACAGCTTTAGTGAGTACGCTAACATCGCTGGTACCTTAGATCGCTTTAAGTACGTGGTGGGTGCTTTTAATACCAACACCGGCGATCTCTACTTATCAGATCGCGAGCGCTTAGATAACACCTCGTACAATGCGCGCGGTCTTAATGGTGACTTTAGCTACGACTTTACGGACAAGCTCACCATTGGCTACGCCGGTGATTACTTCTACTCTGATGCCGAGACCTCCACTACCACTGATGATGCCACTTTTGGTGCCTTCCGTGGTGAGATTCCAGAGTGGTCACGTCAAAAGCACAAGCTATACTTTAAGGCTCATGACATCAGCGAGTACCTCGCCGCTGCTGAGGGCTCGTTCTACTATCAAAGCAACGATAAGGAGTTTAACTCCACCCCACAAGATGGCCTGTCTGTAGGGGTTACTAATGAGCAGGACACCATTGGTGGCAACCTGCAATTGGAGTTTAGCTTAGGTGACATGTTCTATCTGGTCACGGGCTATGACGGCCGTCAGGAGGAATTAGACAGCTCCAGCGACATTGGCTTTGATCACATGCGTGCTGGCCCAGGCTACCTCTTAGGTAACATTGGCGTGCGTGATAACAACTACAAGCAGCAAAGCCATGCGCTGTACGCCATGCTCTCGACCTACCTTACCGACGACCTCACCTTAAACACGGGCGTGCGCTACAACTACATTAAGACCAACGCCGGTGACTCTGACATCTTAGGCGGCGTCACCATGAATATGATGGGGCAGTCCATCCCTTACGTGGTGCCAGAGAGCGCGTATGGTGACTCGACGCAGGTCAAGACTGTGGGTAGTGTGGGTCTGGTGTATCGCGCCTTTGACCATGGTGCCTTCCGCTTAAATTGGTCGCAGGGCTTTAGAGTGCCAAACATTCAGGAGCTCTACTTACTGACCTCTACGGGTACCTTACAGTTTGGTAACCCTGACTTAAAGCCAGAGGAGTCTGACAACTACGAGTTTGGCTTTAGATGGGAGAACCCAAATGGCGGCTTAAATGCTGACGTGGCGTTCTTCTACTCTGAGGCTGATAACTACATTGAGACCACGAACTTAGGTCAGTTCTACACCTACCGCAATATTGCGGAGGCTAAGAGCTACGGCTTAGAAACTTCCTTGGCTTACCTCTGGCACAAGTGGGAGCCTTACGTCAACGTGACCTTAATGGAGCGTAAGTATGAAACCGAGAGTGGCAGCTCGACCAACACTGGTACGCCACGTTTCTCGGGTAATGCGGGTTTACGCTTCTACGGTGACCTCTTTGAGGTTGATGCCTACGCTGACTTTGCGACGCGTACAAAGAACGACAACTTAGATGGCTCGTCGTACTTTGGTGATACCGAGTTTGGTGGTTACGTCACATACAACCTGGCGGTATCGACTAAGGTGGGCCCAAATGACGCCATTACCATTTACGGTAGCTTGGAGAACATCTTGGATAAGAACTACCAGACTAATGAGCTGATTCACGAGCCTGGTCGCTTCTTTACCTTGGGCGTCAAGGGCAATTTCTAAAGACGTGACTGCGCTCTGAAGCTAAGAGCGCAGGTGCGGAAAACGGCAGCCTACATGAGAGTGTGGACTGCCGTTTTTGCTTTGAGGGCAGGGAGTGGCGTGACAGGGTGTGGAGTTTAGTGGTGTGGCGTCGCGTGACGTGGCGGGACGGGCTTAGATGAGCTCGTACTTAATCGGGATCACGACGCGGTAGTTCATGTCCTCACCTAAGCGCGTATTAAATTGTACAAGGCTCTGCGCTAGCTTGCGGGCGGCCTCGTCGAGAATCTTATGCCCCGAGCTCTTACGCAGTCTATAACCAGTGACAATGCCCTTTTGTACCGCAAATTCCATGAGTACGGTGCCCTCTATCTTGCGGCGTACAGCATTGCGGGGGTAATTGAGGTGATTGCGAATCTCCCGCACCAGTAAGGACGAGAGCTGCGCTCTAAAGCGCTTCGCTTGCGCTGCATCTACCTTAGGGGCGGCAGAAACAGTAGGGGCGGTCAGTGTAGCTGACTCTGAAGTAGTAGCTCTGTGTGGTGCGGTGTTAGTAGTGGTAGTAGGGCGTGGCTGTGGTTTAGCCTCGCGTGGCTTTTGTTCACGCGGCTCTGGCGGCTTTACCGCTGGCTTTGGTTCCGGCTTTGGCTCAGGTTTAGGTTCAGGCAGAGGCTCTGGCTGAATTTGCGTCACCGGCTTTACGCTTTCAGGTACGACCTCTGGCTCAGGTGGAGTAGTAGTAGTAGTAGTAGTAGTAGGCTCTGGTTGTGGCTCTACGGGCACCGGCTCGGGCTCTGCCGGAGCAGGCTCATTCTCGGCTGGAACTGGTGCTAACTCTGGAGGCGCTGGCTCCTCCACAGCTGTTTCCTGTTGCTCCTCACTCGCACTTATCGCCAGATCCACAACCTGTAAGCTCAGCGTTACCTGCTCAAAGCTCTGCTGTGGTGTCACCACAAATTGTGGCGTTTGGCAGATACCCATGCCAATTAGCGCAATGAGCACCCCAATATAGCCACAGGTGCGCGCAATGAGGTCTGGGTACATCTAACGCCCCTCTCCCTCGGCCGCTGGTGCTGCTTCATTAGCATCTGGCGTTGCTGCCGCAGGAGCGGCATTGGTGTCAGTAGTAGTAGTAGTAGTAGTAGTAGTAGGGGCGGGCGCTGTTATGGCTGTCTCGCTGGTAGCAGGGGCGGGCGCTGTGGAATTGTCCGTCTTTTCACTGACCACCATTAAGCGGCCTTGCGTGTAAGTGCGCGCTAAATCCGCCACCGTAATCAGGTATTGGGTAGGGGCATCCGCATCAATCACCAGCTCCAGCGTCAGCTCTTGTTGCTGCGCCTGTGCTGCAATCACATGCTCCTCTACAATGCGCCCTAACTCACTCTCAGGGTAGACGACGTTGTTGACCGAGAACACGCCCGCACTATTGACCCCAATGCGTAAGTTATGACCTTGGTTTTCTACCTGCGCTGTCGCTGATTGCGGTAGCGTGAAATCAATCACCGGCAGGGTAAAGCTCATGGTCATAATGAAAAAGATCACGAGCATAAAGGTCACGTCAATCAGCGGCGTTAAGTCCACGCTCAGCTCATCGTCTTCTAATTCGTTCATGAGGGCGCTCCTGCGGGGACTTAGTTCAGCTTAATGTTGCTGACGGCGAGGTTGATTTGATTGCGAATGCCACGCAAGCTCATCAGCAGGTAGTAGTGCACAATAAGCGCAGGGATAGCCAGAGTAAGGCCCATAACGGTAGTAAGCAGCGCTTCCCAGATGCCGCCTGCCAGCATACTAGGGTCAGGCATCGAGCGTGCTGAGAGATTGGAGAAAACGTCGACCATACCCAGCACCGTACCTAAGAGGCCTAAGAGCGGACCAATCGCGGCGCAGAGCTTTAAAAAGTACATCGAGGAGTAGATGCCCTTCATGCGCACTTGCATCAGGGTATTGATAATAAGCTCGCGGCTGGGGGCAGAGGAGGGAGTAGTGAGGTTGGTAAAGGAGCCCTGCCCTTTAGCGCTGGATGCGCTATCGGTGCTCTCTTGAGCAGTGGTAGTTGGAGCGGCGGTAGCGTGCTCGCATTGCTGCACAGTAATAATGATTTGATTGAGGATACCCTGAGGTAAGAGTCCCTGCTTCTTGACGAGAATGACTAAGACGGTGCCGCGAATGGCCATAAACAGGCCCACTAAGCCAATCAGCAGCAAGCACAGTCCCGAGTAGCCTACCTGATAGTAGAAATTCAGCATGGGTAGCCTCAAAGTGATCCCAACGTCGCTCGCGTCCTCTCATGGCTCTTTACGCTAGAGTGCGTGGGACGCTAGAGCGCATGGGGCTTAGCGTCAGGGGAGAGGGCGTGCACAATGGGAGCATTGTACCCCATGGTAGGGAGTTCTATGGCCCTGCAAAAGCGGCAAAAGGCTAAAAAGAGGTGAGCTTGCGTAGTTTGGAACTCTTGCGCAAGGCTGCCGTGCTATCTTGAGGGCTATCTTGAGGCAAACTGCAACTGGGGTGAGGGCACTTGCCTAACAATAACCACACACCAGCTACTCTCTGCTGCTGGCGCTGCCTTTTTTCATGACAACCTGTAGCAGCCTCAAGCTCGTACTGGCTCGTGAGCTGCCGCGATCACTTGTATGATCACTGCCTCAAGCTGTAACTGTAAACGTCTTCACTTAACGCTTGCGCCTCTGCCACTGCGTGTCATAAGCGCCTTTGTGCCCTGCTTGCTGCTATCCTTGTGCGGTCAGAGAGCGTGCTGCAAAGTGAGATTATTTCGCGACTAGCGTTGCCTGCCCCTGCGCGTAAGCCCTTATTACCTTGCCTCAATTTGGCGCAAGAGCCCTCTTTGTACGTAGCTATTTCCCGACCTATGCCACAAAGAATGTGACCGCGCTGGCTTATAATGAGCCGTTATCTTAACAAGCAGGGTACTTGAGAGTAGTATCTAAATATCTGCGCGTGGCAAGAGCCGTTAGGATCGCGGCACATCGTTTACTTACCAAAGCTTAGTCGCTGGTGGCACAGCGGCTAGTTTCATCAAGATGACTTCGGTCGTCATGCCTTGTGGCTATGAGCTTACCTTGAGGTGGTCGCGCTCCGAGGGGAAGGCTTACTAGCCTCTAATCGTACCTAATGAAAATTAGTGCTGCATTAGTCCAAGGTGTAGGGCAAGTCTGTTGTGCTGAATAAACGTAGGCTACACCTACGTTTCACGGATCTCACCACCTGTAGACGAAGGTATTCTTCGGGTACTTTTTTAGGGGTCCTTCCATGGTAAACGAGTTAATGGTGGAATTGTCACGTTGGCAGTTTGCAGCCACGTCCTTATACCACTTCATTTTCGTGCCGCTTACTCTGGGTATTTCATGGCTAGTCTTCATCATGGAGCTGGTCTACGTGGCCACTGGCAAGGTTATTTACCGCGACATGGCCAAATTCTGGGGTAAGTTGTTTGCTATCAACTTCGCGATCGGTGTTGCAACCGGTATCACCCTCGAGTTCGAGTTTGGTACCAACTGGTCGAACTATTCCCACTACGTTGGTGATATCTTCGGTGCTCCATTAGCCTTAGAGGGCTTAATGGCGTTCTTCTTAGAGTCCACCTTCATCGGCCTCATGTTCACAGGCTGGAAGCGCTTTGGTAAGAAGACACACCTGCTCATCACCTTCCTCACCGCCTTAGGCTCTAACCTCTCGGCCATGTGGATCTTAATCGCCAATGGCTGGATGCAGTACCCAGAGTTCGCCGTCTTCTCCCCTGAGAGAATGCGTATGGAAATGGTCGACTTCTGGGGCTTAGTCTTCTCTGAGGTTGCTCAGGTCAAGTTCGTCCACACCGTTACCGCTGGTTACACCACGGCCTCCTTCTTCGTCATCGGTGTCAGCGCCTTCTTAATGCTCAAGAGAAAGTCGCTGCAATTTGCCAAGCGCTCGATGACCATCGGTATCGTCTTCGCCTTCTGCGCCATGGGCGCCTCCGGCTTAACTGGCGACCTCTCGGCCTTAAGCGTGACCGCTCACCAGCCAGCTAAGCTTGCTGCCATGGAAGCTGAGTACGAGACGCAGGAGCCACCTGCCTCGTGGTCGATCTTCGCTATCCCTAACGAAGACGAAATGGAGAACTTCGTCTCCTTACGTGTTCCTGCTTTACTGGGCTTAATCGCTACCCACAGCCTTGACACCCCTGTGCAAGGCCTGCGCGATATCGTGGCGCAAAATGAAGAGCGCGTGCGTAGCGGCTTAATCGCCAATCGCGCTTTAACTGAGCTGCGTGGCGGTAATGTGACCCCTGAGTTGATGGAGACCTTTAAGGCCCATCAAGAGGATTTAGGTTACGGCTTACTCTTAGTGGAGCATGCTGCTGATCCTTTAAATCCAACTGAGGATGAAATCAAGCTCACGGCTCGTGAGTCGGTGCCACCGGTGTTTATCACCTACTACGCCTTCCGCGTCATGATCGGTATCATCGGCGTGTTAGGCTTACTGGCCTTAGGTGCCGCTTTCTTCCTCTGGTACAAGCGCGACTTACACACTCGCACCAAGCTCTTACAGGGCTTAGTGCTGGCTATCCCACTGCCATTTATCGCTTGCGAGGCGGGCTGGATCTTAGCTGAGATCGGCCGTCAGCCATGGGCGATTCAGGATATCCTGCCAACCTTCCTTGCCACCTCGACCTTATCGCCAGTTGATGTGGGCTTCTCCTTAGTGTGCTTTATTGGTATCTACACCATTCTGCTCATCATCGAGATGAAGCTCATGGTCAAGGCCATTAAGAAGGGTCCAGATTTAACTGACCCAGAGCCAGATGGTAAGGGCTACCCACCTTTACCACCAACTCCACCAGCAGACACCAAGGCTAAGGAAGAGAAGAAGGCTGAGGGCGAAGCTGCGGTAGCTGCCGCTACCACTGCGACTGCCGCTGAGGCCGCCGCTCCTGCCATTACCGAGGCTGCTCCTGCTGCTGAAGCTGACAAGACCGAGTCTAAGACTGACGAGGCTAAGGCTGAAGAGGCTAAGCCTGCTGAAACAGCACAGCCTGCTGCAGCTGAAGCTGAGCCTGCTCAGAGCGAAGCTGCTAAGCCTGCTGAGGCCGAGCCTGCAAAGGCTGCCGACGCGGCCGAGCCTGCTCAAGCCGAAGAGGCCAAGGCTGCTGCACCTGCGGCCACTGAGAAAAACAGCGCCCAAGATGATGCTAAAGCTAAGGCTGACGGAGGTGTCTTAAATGCTGTTTGATTATGATACCCTCCAAGTCATTTGGTGGATTTTAGTCGGTGTACTGCTGATCGGCTTCGCCCTCACCAGCGGTATGGACATGGCCGTCTCCTCGCTCTTATTTAAGGTCGGTAAGACCTCGCAAGAGCGCGGGGCTATCATCAACACTATTACCCCTCACTGGGATGGTAACCAAGTTTGGTTAATCACCGCCGGTGGCGCCATCTTCGCAGCATGGCCTGAGGTTTATGCTGCTTCCTTCTCCGGTCTTTACTGGGGCATGCTCTTAGTCTTATTTGCCATTTGGCTCCGTCCGCTGGCTTTTGACTATCGCAACCACAACACCGATGAGAAGTGGCGCAAGCGCTGGGATATCGCCTTAACCGTAGGCTCGCTCTTACCAATCTTATTGTTTGGTGTGGTCTTCGGTAACTTATTACAAGGCTTCCCATTCTGGGCTGACGAGAACGTGCGCTGGCACTACGACGGCGTCTTCTTAACCGCCCTCTTACCACTGCTCGATCCATTCTCCATCCTTTGCGGTTTAGTGAGCGTCACCATGCTCTTAACCCAAGGCTGCTTCTGGATCCAGCTGCGCTTAGTCGACGAGATCGGCTCCCGTGTCAAGGGGTTAACCTTAGCTTTAGCTTTAGTGACCCTCGTGCTGTACTGCATCGCTGGCATTTGGGCCTACTCGTTTGACGGCTGGCAATTAGTGCAAGAAGCCCCTGCCGACTCCTTCCACGCCATTAAGGACAAGGTCGTCGAGCGTGTGCCACATGGCTTATTTGCCAACTACGGTGAGGTCTGGATCTTATGGCTGGTGCCTATCGTCGCCATCTTCAGCCTGTTAAAGGCTGCATTTGCCGGTATTAAGGGCAACGCCGTCAAGGGCATCATCTATAACAGCGTGGCTATTGCTTGCATTATCATCACGGCTGCGATCGCTTTATTCCCATTCGTGATGCCATCGAGCGTAGACGCCGCTTCGTCGCTTACCATTTGGGATGCCACTTCCTCGCACTTCACCTTACAGGTGATGCTGTATGCTGTGATCATCTTTGTGCCAATCGCTCTTGCTTACACCATTTGGGCGTACAAGAGAATGTGGGGCAAGGTTGCACCAGAGGATAGCGAGCACTAATAAGTGCCTGCGAGCACCAATGAGTGCCTATGAGCACTAACGCGTGCCTGTGTGCACTAACAAGTGCCTTTGACCCCTAGCTTTTTCAAGTCCTACAAGCGCTGCCACGGCTTGCCCGTGTGGCCTTGTAGGGCTTGCTTCAGCTTTGGGTAAGCCTTTTAGGGCCTTACCCTACGGGGTTCTCTAGAGGAAGATTGATTAAATGCTATATTTGGCTTGGATCGTTGGTCTGTTAGGCGTGTGCGCTGTCTGCCTCGCCGTGAGCTACTTATTTGATTTGTGGGATTGGTTCTAAAATCGACACCAAAGCTCAACTAAAAGCCTCCTCAGCACAACTTAAGAGCTGGGGACGGCGTGCTCAAGGCTCATTGCATCTGCTAATGGCACTGACATTGGTGGATGCAATTTTTTTGTGTGCCTTTTACGCCATCATTGCTTACTGCTTTGCGCCCTTTGTGCTCAAGCAGGACACCAGCTTTTTACCTTACTGCTATCTCGCCTTAATCCCGATTGCCGGCCGTTTCATCGTGCGCTGGGCAATTGCCAAGATTATTTCCCATATTTCGTTTTGCCTCGAAGGTGCGATTCGTGAGGAGCTCATCGCAAAGCTCTTACGCGTCGGCCCCCTGTCCTTTGCCGTCAAGTCATCTCTCAGCACGCTCTTTGTCGATGCCTTAGATGACATCATGCCTTATTTCACCTCCTTCCTTGTCACCTTGCGCTACGCCATGATCATCCCTGTGGTGTGCCTAATCGCAGTGGCAGTGGTGTCGCCATGGTCAGCCGCCATTCTCTTTTTAATGGCGCCGCTGATCCCGTTTTTTATGATCATCATTGGCAAGGGAGCGGAGCGTTTAAACCAGCGGCAGTGGAAGCAGATTACGCGCATGGCGGTGCGCTTCCATGAGGCTTTAGATAAGCTGACCCTCATTAAGCTCTTTAATCTCGAAGTAAGCGAGATTGGCAAGCTGGCGCGCCTCACCAAGCGCTGGCGCGTTGAGACCATGCAGGTACTGCGCATCGCGTTCTTATCGGCGCTGGTTTTAGAGTTCTTTGCCACCTGCGGTATTGCTCTGTGTGCGATTACTTTGGGCTTTGCGGTGTATGAGCACGGCTTTGATTACCCTAAGGCCTTACTCGTATTGCTGCTTGCACCTGAGTTCTTTTTGCCTTTACGCCAGATGGGCCTTACCTACCATGCCCGCATGCGTGCGTTAGGCGCCATGTCCGGCTTAATGGACTTGCTCCATGAGCGTGACGTCTTCCCTGCGGTGGACTTACAGGCGGCGCCTGCTACCGCCGCGAGCAGCGCAAGAGCGGAGGGCTCTGCGGGCAATGACAGCGCGGTAAGCACCGCTAGTGCAGAGAGTGCGGTGAGCACTGCTAGCACGACTGCGACTACCCCAGCATGGTTGCAGGGGCCGTTTACCTTTGAGTTGCGTCACATAGAGGCGGTTTACCCTAATGGCCGCGTCGGTATTGCTGATTTCTCAGCGACTATACGGACGCAAGAAATCACTGCACTGGTTGGCCCATCAGGAGCGGGTAAGAGCACCATTTTGCAGACGATTGCGGGCTTTACGCAGCTGCGCTCGGGTGAGGTGGTGATTAATGGTCACAGCTGCTCGCATGATGACCTCATGGCGCTGATGCCACAGATTGCCTACATTCCGCAGTTGCCTAATCTCTTTTATGGCACCTTACGCGATAACCTCAAGTTGGGTGTGCCCGAGGCTACAGATGCTGAGCTGATTGCGGCTTTAGAGCAGGTGGGGGCTGCTGACTTGCTGACCCGCTTTGCTGACGGCTTAGATCACCATGTAGGTGACCAGAACCGTGGTATCTCCGGTGGTGAGACGCGCCTTATTGCTCTAGCGCGAGCGCTGATTCGTAACAGTGCGATTTTGCTTTTGGATGAGCCTACGGCGAGCCTCGATCGTGATAGCGAGAATCGCTTCTTAGAGGCCTTAGGCAAGATTGCTGCGCACAAGACGGTACTAATGGTAGCTCACCGTGCGGAGCTTATTGCCTTTGCCCAGCAGCTGATTGAGGTGCCGTTACCACAGAGTAATGACAGTGAGGCCGAGGCTGATACCGCTGCCTCTGCCGAGGTGCACGCCAGCGCTAACGCAGATGCCGACGCTAAAGCTTAAGCCTACACGGTAGGTGCTGCTGAGAGCGCCCGCTGTGCAGGTCAGAGCTACGCTTCTGACGCTTACTTTAAGTAAGAGGCGCGCTCAGCGCACCTTAGCTTGAGGTAGGTCGTTTGTCGGCTTACCCACGGCATTTGTGCCCTTCGCCGTGTAGTAGCAGTTAGCTACCAGCGCCTATCTATAAGGTGGTGGCAGTGCGCGCCTTACATTGTTAGCTCATAACCCTTTTCCCGTCCCCTGAGACCCATTCGGATTAATATCATGGCAGCTTATCTAAACTTTGCCCTGCTCATCCGCAAAGAGCTCTACGGGGCCATCTTTGGCATTTTCATGTCCTTTATCGCCACCTTTTCCTCTGTGGCCTTAATGGGCACCGCCACATGGTTTTTAAGCGCCATGGCCATTGCGGGCTTTTACGATTACGCCCTCAACATCTTTATCCCTTCGGCTTTAATCCGCCTGTTAGCCTTAGCTCGTACCCTCTTACGCTACGGTGAGCGCTATTACACCCACGATGCCACCTTTAGGCTCTTAGCCTACCTGCGTGTTTTCTTATTCGAGCGCGCCCTCGACCTCAATATCGAAGACGCCATGCGCTTAAAGAGCTCCGATTTGCAGCGCCGCCTGCAAGCGGATTTAGAGCGCCTCGAAATGATTTACGTGCGCCAGCTGGTGCCTATTACCTGCGCTTTCCTCATGGGCCTCGTCGTCGGTGGCGTCTTACTCAGCTTCTCCTTTTTACTGGCCTTTACCGCTTTAGCCTTAATGCTGCTGGCGGGCGTCATTATCCCTATCATTGTCACCCGCATCAGTGCGCGTTATTCCACCGAGCAAAGCACGCTGGCTATCGCCTTAAACGACGAGATCTCTGACCTCATTGGCGGCTTCTTTGATCTCATGTTGCTAGGCAAGCACGTTGAGCGGGCGCGTCATTTCCTGCAGGTGGCCAAAGATTTAGCACGAGCACGTGCCACTATTATCTACTACGACCAGTTAGCTCAGGTGTTCTTGCTCACGTGCTCGGAGCTCACCATGTTCTTGCTCCTTATGCAGAGCGTGCCGCTTGTAGTAGCAGGGGAAATGTCTCCACCACAAATGATGATGCTTGCAGTGGCGGCTATGGCTTCCTTTGAGGTGCTGACGCCATTAAGCGCGGCCTGCTTAAACTATCCTTACGTGGCGCACTCAGCGGAGCGCGTTAGTGCCTTGCTGCATATCACCAAAGAAAACGCGGATATCAATCCGCACTCGCAAGAGCTGCTGCGCGCTGAGGATGAAGCGGCTGGTCTTAAAGCCGAGCGCGATTATGCGGCCTATGCTGCCAGCGGTGGTGTGCTGAACGCATTAAGTGGCTTAAGTGACACCGCTAAGAGTAAAGCCGCAGAGTCTGCGATTACAGCGCCGCACGCCGCGCAGAGTGCGACGCCTGCTGCTGCGACAGATGCTGCGGATGGCAGCTCTGCGGTGCCAGAGATTGAGCTGCGCGATGTCAGTTTCTCCTACCGCTTAGATCACGACCAGTACCTGCAAGTGCTCGAGCACTGCTCGCTGCGCTTTAGAGCTGACCAAAACTACGTCATTAAGGCTCCATCTGGCCGTGGTAAGAGCACGCTGGTGCTGCTCCTGACAAGCCTGCTCTATCCTCAGCACGGTGAGCTCTACTTAAATGGTAAGCCTTATAGCAGCTTACAGCCAGCAAAGATCCGTGAGCACTTTGCGGTAGCCTTACAGGACATTACGCTCTTCTCTGGCTCCATCT
The DNA here is from genome assembly GCA_949286015.1 of uncultured Succinivibrionaceae bacterium. GTDB lineage: Bacteria > Pseudomonadota > Gammaproteobacteria > Enterobacterales > Succinivibrionaceae > Anaerobiospirillum. Next base: position 17,370 of record CASEBB010000056.1, read on the forward strand.
TTGAGGTCTTTAAGCAGGTTAAGACACAAGTGACGCGTGAGGAGATCATGCAGGCTCTAACCTTAGTGGAGCTTAATGACCTGATTGCACTCTTACCGCATGGCCTCGACGAGTGGTTAGGCAGCACTGGCCTTACCATTTCCGGTGGCCAAGCGCGACGCTTGTGCTTAGCGCGTGCTTTAGTGGCGGCCAATTGCTTTGCTGGCTTAAAAGAGGGCGCTGGACAGGAGAAACTGAGCGCAAATGGTGCGTCGGTGAAAGCCGCGCCGGTTGATTTTCTGGTACTAGACGAGCCTGGAGAGGGCCTCGATGAGGCACAGGAAGTGCGGATTTTAGAGCGAATTCAAAAGCTGCGTCGGGGCGTAATCATCATTACGCATAAACAAGCGGGTTTGCGCTTGAGTGACCAAATCATTAGCCTCTAATCTTGCTCTCAGATTCGTGTGCTAATATGGCCGTTCGTATTGGCTATGGTTTGGCGGGACAGGGCTGGACAGGTAAGTGCAAAAGCCCTAAACGCGCGTGAACCCTTGATATAAGGGGGATCTTAGCTTCTACTTATCCCGCTAACGGCTAACGGCTAACAGTGCACTTTTCTTCACCTCACACTCCAAAACCACTCCACCAACAACTTTAAGCCACTTCTTTGTTCCCGACACTGACGCCAGCTCCTCTGGTGCCCATGCTTTTGCCCACCGGTCAGTGTCTTTGTGCCCGCCTAAGAGTAACGACCTGAAGAGCCCTGCGCAGCTGGGGCGCTGTACATCCTTAAAGTTGCAGTACGCTTTTGAGCAAACAGTACATACAGATTATGGCGAAGACTGGAAAAATCACTACTCCCCAGACCGCGACGCAGCATAAAGCGCCGGTAGAGGCCGCCGAGCGTGCCCACCAAGCGTTTACAGCGCCCGCCCCAGCAAGCAGCACTCTATCTGTAAACAGTGCCACCACTGCACCATGGGATGTGTTGCCAGAGAGCGCTTTAGCGCAAGCATCCTTACCTGACGATGATACTGATGTGCTCACCGCCGAGGCCATTAATGGTCATGCAGGAGATGAGGTCACTACGGGCTTTGCCACTGAGGATGAGGATGCGGCAGCGCAGATCACTGACCGCTTAAATTCGTCCTTTGCCGAGCAATTTGCCGTTGCGGACGCTGTGCCTGCTGACTTTTCTCAGTCTGCTACTGCTACCACTACGACCACGCATTCTGCGTACAGTGCTGACAAAGGTGAGGCGGATCCTGAGCTCGAAGCTACGGAGGTTGAGGCGCAAGTGGTGCCGCTGCCTGCGCATGCGCAGAAGTTAATGCAGCAAAAGCGTACCGCTGCCGCTGTAACGGCGCATCTGGAGCACAGCGAGGCTGACAGCAAGCAAGCGGCTAGTGCAGATGCGGCCTATACTCCTGAGCCAGCTACTACTACTACTACTACTACTACTACTACTACTACCGCTGCTGATGATCTTAATGCCGTGGCGCCTGCACAGGGCGTGCGGGTATTGTCGCGCGCGGAATTTATGGAGAGCAACAGCACGGCGCTGCCAGTAAGCGACAACGTGCCGCTGATGGAGGCTACGCCTGTAGAGGCTGGCACTTCGCTTAAGAATGGTCAGGTGTTAAGCCTACACGCGACACCGGTTGGCTTTGCGCAGCAGCAGGTTACCCCTGCCCCTGGCGGTACTACTGCTACTACTACTACTTCACCGCAAAAGGCGTCTGTCGCTACTGCCACTGCTTCTGCTACGGCTACAGCTACTGCCACCCCTACGGTGGATGCTACTACCGCTGCCTTACTCAAGAACCTCGATGTGATCGCTAAGGTCAAAGAGTTTAATGCGCAGCAACAGCAGGATCAGGAAGCGGAGCAAGCCGAGGCTCCAGTCGCCGCTGAGTCTTTTGAAGACGAAGATGAGGACAGTGCTGACTTTAGTGGCATGCACGTGGTGGGACGGGAGCGCTCGGGGGCGCATGAGCGCAGTGACGCTACGCTAAGCAGCGACGACGATGATTACGCTGCTGACGATTACGATAGCGATACTGAGGGCGACTTTAGTGAAAATGAGGGCGCTGATGCCCCTGTGTCCTCCTCACGGGCGCTGGTACGCGCGCGCCCTAGCGGTGGCAATAACATTGGTGCCTTTATTAAGGCCGCCAATCAAGTGCCCATGCTCACCGAGGAAGAGGAAAAGGAGCTGGCACGGCGCTTACGTGACCACAACGATTTAGCCGCCGCGCGGCGCTTAGTGATGTCGCACTTACGCTTAGTGGTGAGTGTGGCCCGTGGCTTTGCTGGTTATAACCTCCCGCTGTCTGACCTCATTCAAGAGGGCAATATTGGTCTGATGAAGGCGGTGAAACACTTTGATCCTGATGCCGGTGGCCGCTTAGCGGCTTTTGCCGTGCACTGGATTAAGGCCGAGATTCACGAGTACGTGATTCGTAACTGCCGTATGGTCAAGGTGGCGACCACTAAGGCCCAGCGTAGTCTGTTCTTTAATCTGCGTAAGCTCAAGAAGCACTCGGGCTGGATGACAGAGGAAGAAAAGCAGGCGCTGGCGCAGCATCTTAATGTGCCACTGCACGAGGTGGCGGTCATGGAAACGCGCATGGCCGGTAGCGATATCGGCTTTGATAGCGATGAAAGTGACAGTGACAAGAGCGGTGGAGCGCTGACCATGGCGCCATCTTCCTACTTGGAAGATGAGAACTCCAATTTTGCGCAGTCCTTTGAGAATGTGGATTACGCCAATTGGGAGCTGAAGAAGCTCTATGAGGCACTCAACACCTTAGATGAGCGCTCGCGCTATATCATTAAGCGCCGCTGGCTGGATGAGGAAAAAGCGACCTTACAAGAGCTCTCCGGTGAGTTAAAGGTCTCGATTGAGCGCGTGCGCCAGCTGGAAAACAACGCCATGAAGAAGATCAAGGCGCTGTTACTCCATGAGGGTGTTAATGCCGCTGATGATGAGGTGGTGGCATCTTCTGGTGTGGTGAGCACAGCTGCCTCGGCGGCGGTTGCAAGACAGGGTACCCTGCTCTTACCAAAGCCAGTAACGCCTGCGCTGACGTACAAACCAAGCGCAGAGAGCACTTCAGCCAAAGCGACAAAGGCGAAGAAGACAGCCACAGCAACGACAGCTAAGGTAGAGACCGTTAAGGCCACCAAGGCCAAGAGCAGCAAAAGCTCTAAGGCAAGCAAGGCCACCCAAGAGGCTACTCAAGAAAGTAAGGCTGTTACTGCGACCAAGGCTAAGTCCACTAAGAGTGCTCCGGCTGGCACCAGCAAGAGCAGCGCAACCCAGAAAGCTGCGGCTAAGACAGTGGCTAAGACTATGGCTAAGACCACGTCTAAGGCGAAAGCCACGACCGCTAAGGCAGCGGTTAAAACCTCTCAAACCACTAAGGCCACCAAAGCCACCAAGAGCAAGGCCACAACCACTACTAAGGCCAAGCAGTCTCAGGCGTCAGCAGAAGTGGCAGATAAAGCGGTACCAGAGAGCACGTAAGAGGTTACGGCTTAGCTTTTAGCCACCACGCCTGCCACAATGCCTATGCTGTGGCAGCGCCGACGCTGGAGTGAGCTTGCCTTGTGCTGCTAGCCACACGGCTGTCCTGCTGTCCTCTGCGGTTACAGCCGTGGCGTTTGACGCGGCACTGCTTTAGCCGATGATGTGAGGTGGTAGACTCTAAGTGGCTTGAAGCCCAGCTTGACGTCTGGTAGTAGCAGCGACGCTGCATCAGGAGGAGCGCATCATGGTGAGGGACGTTTTGGCGTACTTAGCTTTATCGCACGGCAAGGGCATAGCAACACAGTGGCGCGGTGCTGCGTGGTTGCTGCCTGCGCTTTTGCTTACGGCTATGTTGCTGACGACGCCACTTTTGAGCGCGTGCTCATCTCCAGAACGTATTTACCACCCGACAACCATGATTGAGCATAAGCTGTCCCGTGCTGAGGTGCGCGATGTGATTGTGCGCTGCGCCACCGCGCAAGGATGGTGGGTAGATGACCGCATGCCAGGCCTCATTAAGGCCGTTTATCGCGATGGAGAGCAGAGAGCGGAGATCGCGATTCCCTACAATGCGGTGCGCTACTCGATTCGCTACCTCAACAGCACCAACCTGCGCGATGATGACAGCGCCTTTGATGAGATCAATGAGTCGTATAACGATTGGGTGCGAGAGCTTGACGATGCCATTCACAAGGCTCTGGAGGAGCTCAACGCTAAGTTGCTGGAGTAAGGCTTGTAGTGCTTTTAGTTGCGGGCGGGAAGGAGTATATTGAGACCAGATCCATTGGGTAGTGGCTCAGGACAACTATTGTAACGCTTACGGGCTGTATGTCGCTATGTTGTGCTCTGTATAACCTTGTATAAGCATGTTGGTGTCATCATAACTAAACAAGGAGTCCTCATGATGCTTCAACAATTAGACATCGCCGATAGCGTGCGCCGTAAACTCTCACCAGAGACTACCCCCGAGCATAAAGCTGACTTGGGTCAGTTTATGACGCCTGCAAGTGTCGCCCGCTTCATGGCCTCCATGTTTCCTCCAAGTACTGTGAAGACCTGTCGTCTGTTGGACGCTGGTGCTGGTGTGGGCTCTTTGTCTTGTGCTTTTCTTGATCGCTGGACAGCGGGTGGTTTTGGCTTTAAATCTGTAGAGGTGACGGCCTTTGAGATTGACGATAAGCTGCGTGGCCATTTAGCCAGACACTTGTCGGCTTATCCCCATGTAACAACACACATTATTGCCGGTGATTACATTGAGCAGGCTACTGACAATGGCCTGCAGGATCGTGGCTACACCCATGTAATCCTCAATCCGCCTTATAAAAAGATTCACAGCAAGTCAGCACAGCGTCTGGCTTTACGCTCAGTAGGAATTGAGACCGTGAATCTGTACTCGGCCTTTGTGGCGCTGGCTGTGGGGGAGACCACGCTGGGTGGACAGATCGTAGCGATCATTCCCCGTAGCTTCTGCAATGGCCCGTATTACCGCCCGTTTCGCGACTTTATTCTTGAGCGCACGGCCATTCGCCACATACACCTCTTTGCGTCCCGTAAGACGGCTTTTCGGGATGATAAGGTTCTACAGGAGAACATTATCTTGCTCCTTGAGCGTGGTGGTGAACAAGGCCCTGTAATGGTGTCTACCTCTACTGATGACAGCTTCTCTGACCTCACGACGCAAGAGCACCCATTCGCTCATATCGTGCATCCAGATGACACTGAGCGCTTTATTCATGTGCCAACCACAACTGAGAAAAGTGCTGTGGAGCTGTTACCTGCCGTGCATTACTCACTTGCGGACATTGGTGTGCAGGTCTCGACGGGGCCAGTAGTCGACTTTAGGCTCAAAGCACATCTGCGTGATATGCCTGAAGATGGCAGTGTGCCTCTAATCTATCCTGCCCACTTGCAAAAGGCTGGTACTGTCTGGCCTGTAGAGGGCCTAAAAAAGCCTAATGCCATCATGTGTAACGCTGAGACGGAAAAGTGGCTGTATCCTAACGGTTTCTATTGTGTGGTGCGGCGTTTTTCCTCCAAAGAGGAGAAACGCCGCGTGGTTGCCAGTGTGATTGATCCATCCTCCTTTGGTGCTTATGAGGTTCTGGGGTATGAGAACCATCTTAACTTGTACCACGAGAACAAACATGGCTTGCCCGCAGAACTTGCTCGGGGGTTGGCTGTTTTCCTTAACTCGACCGCTGTGGATGACTATTTCCGCAGTTTCAGTGGCCATACTCAGGTTAATGCCACTGACTTGCGGCTGCTAAAGTACCCTAGCCGTGATGCTCTGATAGAGCTTGGTAAGTGGGCCGGACTGCAAGGAGTGCTTACTCAAGAACAGATTGATGCCAAGATGGGGAGTTTGATCGCATGAATAACCCAAACGACTATATCGAGGCAGCACAGCAGATCATCGTTGCTTTGGGGTTGCCACGAGCACAACAGAACGAACGCTCTGCACTATGCCTGCTGGCTCTTCTGAATCTGACGCCTGGCAAAGCGTGGAGCAATGCGGAAAATCCTCTTATGGGCATCACTCCTATAATGGAGTGGGCACGAGTGCACTATGGCAAGGAATACGCGCCAAACACTCGCGAGACTTTTCGTCGTGAAGTCTCCATGTGCTTACGCACATGGCTTCCTCCCGTTTTAATAGGGCGGGTCCTGAACAAGAATACAATCCTACCTCAGCACCGTTCCAAACAA
>CASEBB010000057.1 GCA_949286015.1 uncultured Succinivibrionaceae bacterium
TAAGTCAGCACCTAAGGCCACGCCGTAGAGGTTGAGATCCACACCGTAGTCTAAGCCTTGGCTATCAAAGCCATCGGAGTCGTGCGACTTGTACACTGGAGCTAACCACAGAGCAGCACCTTGGCCATTGTTGGCAATGGTGAGGCCCGCAGCACTACCCACACCTAAGCGTGCAGCAATGGCGTCGGTAGTGGAGCTCGAGGCACCCAGAGCAGCCTGTGCCGTGCCACCGTAGATGGCTAAGCGGGCCGCAGCTTCAGCTGGAGCACCATGAGAGGTGGTGACGACCTCATCCAAGAACTTGCTGTTGCCACGAGTGGTCGCAACTTGCGTGTCGTTGGTGGTGTTGTCCTGACCAGCCTCTTGGTTGTCGTTAGATGGCGTGTCAGATGGATTATCGCTTGGGGTATCAGTTGGCGTATCGGTAGGGGTATCACTACCGTTAGAGCCACCCACACCCACAATTGGGCCGTTGTTGCTGTTAGGAGCTGGAGTATTCTCCGCTAAGAGCTGCTCGCTTGGCGTTGTGCTTTGCGTGTTGGTATTAACCGTAACGTCGGCACCAGTGCCAGAGCTGTTGCCGCTACCACTGTTGGCACCACCATTGGCTGGGGCATCGCTGTTACCAGCGTTGTTGCCAGCATCGCTGCTGCTACCGTTAGTAGCCTCAGCAGGGAGGCGATCCGTGTGGTAAGCGATTAAGGTCTCAACTACAGGATCGGAAGCCTCGTACATCGTGGCGTAAGCGTGGTCACGATCAACTTGCAGGTACTCGCCGTAACCGGCGTCCTTACCCGTTAAGGTGGTGAAGAGGAAGCCGTTTTGCGTGTAGACGCGAATCGAGCCATCGGAGCCATCGGCTTGTACGATGTCGATACCGTTGTTGTCCTGATCGTTGAAGAAGTTCAGCTTCTGCGCCGTATCAAAGGCACCAACTAAGATAATCTCACCGCCATTGGCGTTAACCTTAGCACCCTGCTTCTGGAAGTAGATAGCCGTGCCGGTCTTCTCGCCCTTAGCATCCTCAAAGGCCTTTTCAGTCATGAGGATAGCGGTGTTGGCACCTAAGCCTAACTCAGCTTCCTGATCCAGCTTCTGCGCCGAGACGGTGTACAAGAGGCTATTACGGATACCCTCTACAGAAGAGGCCGTTTGCGCCGCATTCAACGCAATCTCGGAATCAGGATCTAAGGAGACCTGACCGTTTAAGTACAGGATCGAGCCGTATTCATCAGCACTTAAAGAGCCATTGCTCTGGTACTGGGCAATAGCAGCTTGGGTCTCTTCCAAGGTGGCGCCAATGCCTAAAGCGGCATTCTTACCCACTAAGACGCGGCCCTCAATGATGCCCGCACTGTTGTAGGTAAAGGTGGAGTTCTCATTTAAGCGGAACTTGCCCACAGCAGCGACCGAGGTAGCCTCACCGTAGTCAGGATCGACCATTAAGGTGCCGCCATTGAGCTCTAAGATGCCAGCCTCAAAGTAGCCAGTGCCAGTGATTGGCGTGCCATCATCTAAGAATGCTTGCTCAGCTGGAATATCAAGACCAACGTTTAAGATGCCATTATCTTGATCGCGGAAGATAAAGGTCTCGGCAGTGAAGGTACCACCATTGGCAATGACAGCATCATCAGCTTCATCGTTGCCATTAATGGAGTTGAAGATGGCTTCCTTGGCCGAGGCCGTACCGCCTAAGATGAAGATGTTGTCAAACTTAGCGGTATTGGTCACGCTGAGGTCAGCATTGGTCGTAGCCAGCTCGTGCACGTCCACATTGGCCGCCGTTAAGCTGGCGCCATTGCTGGCTTCCACATAACCCACACCAGTGATATCACCGGTGACAGTGGTGACGTTGTTAGCACCATCAACTAAGACGCGGGTATCGGAGCGATTGCTCGAGATGCCGCCCGTACCATTGATGGAGTTAATGGTGGTCTCGCCTTCACCCGTGACCTTTAAGGTGGTTAGGTTCGTCTCGACGTCATCTAAGCCGTCTTGTAAGGTCACCTTACCAATCTGACCGCCGCCGATCAGCTCTAAGGTCTTCTGGCTCTGGACGTTAGCACCTAAGGCTGCCGAGTGCGTCGCATTGCTGATGAAATAGCCCGCATTGCCTGCTGCATAACGTAAGCTGGTGTTACCCGCAATCAGTACTTGCGCATTAGGATCGGTGGCAGTAGAGGCCATAGAGAGCGAACCCCAGTGGCCTTGCACCTGATCACCCACAGCAATAGCGGAGACATTGGTCTGAGCTAATTCGTTGTTGACGACATCGACGCCATAGACATCAGAGAACTCTCTTAAGTCTGCCCATGTGGCGGTATAGCCAGATAAGCCTGGGCCGACCAGCTCATCAACTGTAATGCCATGGAAGGAGGCATTGCCGATGTTGAGCACACCACCGTAGTTGAGCACGCCATTGGTCATGCTGCCAGCAGTAAAGAGCTCGCTCTTTAACTGCTTAATGGCGTCCGCATCAAAGACGGTGTTGTTTAAGGATAAGTAGAGCTCACCGCCATTGTTTTGGATCTTGGTATAACCATCCACGATGGCATCGGTAACCGCTTGCGCACCATTGTAAGTGCCGTTGGCAATGATGGCACCGTTAGTAGCGGCCTCACCAAAGGTTAAGTTACCGTTGTTAGCGATAACAATCGAGCCCTCAGCACCAAAGGCCACACCATTGAGGGTGTCAGCAGTGCCGTCGCCATTAGCGTCGGTCACCGAGGCATCACCATTAATGGTTAAGTCGCCATAGACGGTAATGCCCGTGTTGCGGTTAGCTCCAGTAATAGCTGCTTGTGCCGTTAAGGCCGAGAGGTTGGCACGGTTAAAGGCAGCGGTGCCATTGGAGTACACCACTAAGCTCGAACCGGCGCCCATGGTTAAGCCCTGAGCGTTTAAGGTCGCCTCGATGTCTTCCTCATCTTCGTCCTGCAGACGTGAGCTGCCACCAATGGACATCTGCGCGGCATTACCATTTAAGTTAAAGGTAGTGCTGGAAGCATCCCAGACGCCGTTGGTAACCACGACCGCACCATTATCGACACGGATATTAGCGGCATTGACAGAGCCATCACCATCGAACAGGTCATGCTCGAGGATTAAGGTAGCATTATCACCCGCCTCTGAGGCGCCTAAGATCAGGGTGTTATTCACCGAGCTTAAGCTTTGGCCGATGATGGCGGTACCATTGGCCATGGTGACGTGCGAGGCATAGGTGCCAACATTGGCTGGCTTGGACTCACCATTGGTGACTTGCAGGTCGTTAATGGCGAGGTTGTCGACAACAACCGTGCCACCAAAGTTGACTTCTTTGAAGGTGTAACCGTTTTCATCGGTGGCGGTGGTCAGGCCATTAGTTTGGTCAGACTCTACAGTTAAGGCGTCAGCAACGAGATAACCGTTGCTGGTGCCTAAATCAAAGCCATTGTTGATCGTAGCGCCAGTGCTGAAGTCATCGAAGTCAGCGGTGAGCTCACCGGTGACCACAAAGGCACCACCATTAGAGGCCTTAAAGAAAGCGCCGCTGCTAGTCTTGGTGGTTACGGTGTCATTTTGCGCCAAGATCTCATTCACATCGCTGGCGTTTAAGAGCACGATACCGCCATTGGAGACGTCAAAGCTGGCCTTGTGGTTGTAGGTCTGGGTGTTGCCACTCACCGTACCCTGCATGGTCAGACCACTGCGCAGGTCTAAGAGGGCCACACGATGGTTGTTTGGGTAATCAACATTGCTGTCGAAGTTCTCGGCATAGCCACCCACTTGCCATGTTTTGTTGTTAGTACCAGAGCCCGAGACCTTAACCGTGACATCACCTGATGCCACATTCAGCACTAAGTCTTGATTCAAGACTAAGGTGGCGTCTGGGTCATTAACGCCAAGCAGGTCTGGAGACTCAGAGCCACTACCATCAGAGGTTGCACCGACGGCGAGAGTACCACCGGAGGTTAAAGTGATAGTGTTGTGCGCCGTCCAGTTGCCATCAACGATAGCCAGCTCACCGGAGTCAGAGCTATTAGCGCCAATGGTAACCGTGCCATAGACGTTGCCATTTAAGGCGGTGTAATACTGGCCAGCCGCATTTTGGTCATTGGTTAACATGTAGTTCGAGCCAATGACTTGCGAGGTCAGGTGATAGCCGTCGTTAGGTTGACCGGTCAGCACCGTACCGTTTTCGTCCACGTCATTGCCCGATTGCATGGCAATGAAGTTGATCTCATCCTTGACGATGGCCTTACCGAATTGCAGCTCTTGCGACTGAGTAGAGCTTAAGGTGCTGGAGCCTAAGTTTAAGACGTTGGCTTCAATGTTGACGCCTTTAGAGTCAACATCATTTAAGTCTTTGTAACCTAAGGAACTATCGGCGTGTACTTGCTTTGCGTTAGTGGCAAGCTTGTGGGCTACAGTTACGGTGTCAGCCTTAAAGGTTGAGCTATTAGCTGTAGTACCGATCTCGATCTTGCCAGTTTCGCCACCAGCAGTTACCGTAAAGTCGAAATCACTTAAGACCACCGAGTCCTTAAAGTCGATACCACCGCCAGAGACCACGCGTACCTTACCAGTGGTGCTTTCGTATTTGGTGGTATCACCTTCGATGGTATACTCCACACCGCCATCTAAGTAACTGGCCAGCTTCTCTGCGGAGATGGTGAGCGTGGTATCGCCCTTGTTGACGAATGCATCAAAGGTGTCGGTATTCTTCGTAAATTCAGCGTCGATAGCAGCGCCCGAGGCATTGACAACTAAGACGGCATTGCGATTGGTGGCGTACAGCGTGGTGCCATCACTAATCTCGGTTTCACCGTTTAGGTTCAATGTACCTGCGTTGTAGATCTTGGCAGAATTTTCAAAGGTAGTCTGGTTAGGATTGAACTTGCTGGAAGAAGTAGTGAGCTTGCCGTTTTGGTAGTAGCCTTGTAATGTGGCAGTGCTACCTGCACCTACGGTGAAGGTACCAGCAACGTTGATCACATCCGAGGCAATAGCTTGGGTGGAGCCAGCTTTGACGGTGTAGCTGGAGTTAGTATCCAACGACACAACCGAATCGGCACCCATACCACCGTAAATATTGGTGTCGGTGAGCTTACCGGAAATCGTGACATCGTTATTGGTGGCATCAGCATTATTGTAGGTGCTTAAGCCAGCATAAATGTCACTGTTGTTAATAACGCCGTCGGCACCAACCTTAATGGAGTTGCCACTTAACTTGGAGAGGAAACCGTCCTTGGTTTCAGTAGAGCCATTCCACGCGGCAAAGATCTTGGCATTTTTCACGTCGCCATTAATCTCGACCGAGTTTCCAGTCATATTCACTAAACCGTGAGTAGCCACGGTTGCGCCCAGCAGGTTGCCTGTTTTGTCCGGATTGGTTGGGGCAAAGCTACCGTTGAAGACGACCTTGTTATTGTTGGCGGTGACTTGTGAGCCAGATTTGTCATTTGCGATGGTGATGTTGCTGGCTACCAGACTAATGGCGGTATCATCGCTTGGATCTGCATCGGTAGTAGAAGTCAGCTTAGCATTGGCACCTACCGTTACAGTGTTGTTATTGGCGGTAACGGTGACTTTACTAAAGTCAGTAGGAGCTGAGGTTGTGCTGGCCGTGACGTTAAGGTTTACGCCATACAGGTTTGAGTCTTTAAATAGCGTATTCTCAGTCGCAGTGCCATCGGCAATGGTAAAGGAGTTGTTGTTCAGCTTTAACTCAACGGTGGCGCCACTGGCAACAGTGCTATCAGCTTTAACACCAAAGCCGGTACCACTAGTGAGGCTGTTTTTACCCTCTAACACCACACGGTTGTCTTGAGCGGTGATAGAGCCATTATTGGCTGCCCATGAACCACCAATATTGGCCTTAGTAAAGGTGCTGTTGTTAATGGTTAAGCCGCTATCAGCGGAGCCATTGGTGACTAAGAGATCAAGAGTAAAGCCGCTACCATTGGCGCCCTTGGTGGCATCAGCAAAGTTGGTAAAGACATTAGTAAATTTGCCGCCACTTGCTTCTTGCACCTCGACATTAGTCAGGGAGAGAGTGTTGTTGGAGAGCTCAAACAGATCAGCCGAGCCACTGCCCCATGCTAAAGCATTAGCACCAGCAATAGTTGGTACAACCGCATTAGTGCCGCCACTAAAGGTGATATGGCTGATCTCTACAACGTTGCCAGTTGCACGGTAGTTGCCTGTAGCCGCATTGGCATCAGCACCAACCATGGCACCGTAAATGTTGTTGTCAAAGGTAACGTTGCCCTTAGCACTGTCGTTACCGGTAATTGTTACACGGTTATCGGAGGCGGTGGCACCGGTTAAGCTGGAGGCGTAACCACCAATGATTTGACCTGCTACAGAGACGCTACCTGCAGTGGCCTCTGGAGCATAGACCATAACTTTGTTGTTAGAGGCAATAGCCAACCCAGAGCCAGTGTGTTTAGCCCAGCCACCAACTAAGTTGTTGCCAGTGCCCGTGACCTTACCACCGCTGAGCAATACAGCTTGGTTGCCAGAGGCGAGCGCTGTGTTGGCAACATCGTCACTAATTACCACATAGCCACCATAAGCAGAGCCTGATACGGTGACGGTTTGCGGATCACTGATGTTGGTATTTGGCTTAGCGGCGCTAGCAGCACCAATGGTGAGATTACCACCTGAAGCAACGCCATCCTTAACATTGTTGCTGTCTTGGTCTACAGCACCAGCAATATTGGTAGTCCAATTACCGTCTCCAGCATCGTTAGCAACGGTATGGATAGTCCATGACCTGTCTCCGGCGTTGTAAGAATACCATGGAGAGACAGCAGCCTGCGCTTGCCCTGCCGCTAAGCCAGCAGTTAAAAGCACAGCGGTCGCGAGGCCCTTTACGTAGGCATGCTTAAAGATAGCGCGGTACTGAGCGAGCAGGTACTTCAGCGCGTTGTTAGTTTGCTTCATGTTTTGTCTAATAGAAGGCAAAAGCTTGTCTTGAGGGGCTATCTGCCTGCTGCCATAAAGGCAGCGTATGCTTGCTCTCACCACACATTGCCAGAGCACCGTACTGCTGCCATCAGAACATCCTTAGCAGTACGAGTATGGCCTCGCACCTCCGTATTTCCCAACAGCCCACTACCACCTGACCAGAGTCACGCGGTAGTGCTGTAGACATGCGCACTCAAAGCAGCCGCTAGGTTCAGCTGCTCTTGGTCTGCATGTCAGAGGGATCATCAGAGGTGGCCTACAAAAGAGGTAGAAGTAGGTAGGTGTGCGGTGCCCAGAGGGAATAGGGCAAAGATAGGGATTCGTTTGGGGATCGCAGAAGTTAGTGGTATGGCGAGCACTTGCTGCTCCGCCATGAGCTCCAGTCGCTACACCTTAAAGAGGTAGGATTACGCGGAGGTAGTACTGGAGCCTCAGGTCAAAAGTGCAGACAGTGGGCAGAGAGCACGCAGCCAGCGTCACGCGCATAGCGTGCGGTGATTAGCCTGCGCTCGCAGGATAATGTGCTCTGTACCCATTCATAGTTCCCGTTACCGGCCGCGCCACCAGCCCCGCCTTTTGACGTTCTCGCGTCGCGGCGGTGCTTGCTTCTTTTGGTGGGTAATGCGGCAGTAGAGCATGGCGGTGGTGTAGTGTCGTTCTCACCACCGCCTGTAGCAGTGAGCGTTACTCTCCTGAAAGGAGGCACCACTTACTGCGGCGCAGTGATAGCCTTCGCTGTGTGTCGACTGTTACTGCGCTCAAAGCCTCACATCGGAGCAGCTGGCGCTGCTGGATGTGGGCTGATCCGCTTAAAGCACTTGGGGCCTCAAAGAGGCACAAGCGGATGTCCATACCACCTTGCAACTGTTGCTACCCCGCTGGTATTGCATCAGCATGGTGTAGTGCCCTGTGCAGGTGTTGGTGTAGGTGGTTGGTGATTGGTACAGGGAAGATTCAACAGGCGCGTTGTACGCCCGCGTGAGATAAAAGGCTTTATCCCGTTCGTGTCACTTTTGACCCATGCTACCGCCTTGCACGGTAGCAAACCTTTAACTTTATCGTGGTACTAAGAGCGATCGCCACGAGGCTACATCTGCATATTGCGCTCGTAAGGAAGAGCGCCCTGAAACAGCAGTGCTGGTGCTAACAGGCAGTGCCGTTGAGTAGCCATACATATACAGGCGGGATGTCCCGCCATTCCCGACAGATAGATAAAGAGCGTTACCAGCACGTAACTGCATAAAGGATTGGTGCTGGTAGCGTGAGCTGCTGCCATGGTGGCGTTGCGCCCTGAATGCCCGCGTATGCTGCTCCCCAGTACAGCTGTAGTGAGCTGTAGCGGTAGGGTAGTGTCGTACTCACAGGAGGAAAGCAGCACGAGCATAAGCTGTGGTCGTCAGCCAGCGTGGCTTGTAGCTGTAAGCTTGCTGCCTGTAGACGTGCCAGCACGTGCGTGACGTGAGGACTACAGAGCAGGAAACAGTAGAACAAAGTAACAAGCGCTGGGACGGGCTTTGCGGAGGGCTAGCGTAACCAGAAAAGGCTACGTCGTAAGAGAGGAACGCCAGAGCTAAGTAAGCACGCCGATATGATATAAAGAGTAAGAGGTGATGGGCGGCTCACTTTGCTGGCAGCAGAGACAAGCGAAAAAGGGGGCGGTAGCGACCTGCAACGCAGGTTGTGGCTACCTCAAAAAACTATACAGTTTAGCGACGCTGTGAGCAGTATTTTTCTAGCAAAAAAAAAAAAAAAAAAAAAGTATACGCTCACTTACTCATAATAAATTACATTCCTTGAATAATAGCCATTCCTCTGTACTCCTAGTAGTAAATTACCGTCCTTTTATGGATCTATTGGCTATAGATATTACAGAGCACGGCGCTATAGGTTTTACGCCGAGGGTGGGGCGGGCGCTGGGATGGAGGCAAACGAGCTCTGGGGGCAGCAAAACGCGACAGCGGCGGCCATGCACGGCAAGAAAGCAGGTGATAGGACGGGAAAGGAGAGTAGGGGAAAAGAGAGGATAGGAAAGAGGGGCGGGCGAAGCAGTGATTCCGCAGCTTAAGCCTAAGTGGCGTTAGACTCTAACTGCGGAATGGGTAGTGTGGGGTGGGACGGCACCGCCACACCAGCTTTCTTCTCCGTTTGAGATGAGAGGATAGTGAGCAGAACGACTGCCTGCGATGTTTCTGCCCACGGCGCTGAACGCACGGAGAAAGAAGCTTTGCGACTGCTTCCCCTGTGCCAAGAGAGCTCTGAGACGGTGAGCTCTTGTGGGGACGCAGAGGAGGTAAGCTTCCTTAAGGTAGCGCTAATCCATCATCTTTTGGTTGGGGCCAAAAGAGAGGTTGTGGCTTACCTTGAGTGCTTACTGGAGGAGCTTGATCTTAGGCTAAGGCCTTGATCTTAGCGGAGAGCTCGCTCTTGTGACGAGCGGCCTTGTTCTTGTGGATTAAACCCTTGCAAGCGGCGCGGTCTAACACTGGCTCGACTTCCTTGAAAGCAGCAACAGCAGCTTCCTTGTTGCCAGCGGCACAGGCAGCGATGACCTTCTTCATTAAGGTACGCATTCTGGAACGAGCAGCAACGTTACGTTGACGGGCCTTCTCGGTTAAGACAACACGCTTCTTGGCAGACTTGATGTTTGGCACAATGGCTCCTAAAACTTTGTCACAGGACTAACAATGACCATCTTTGTCCCCTTATCATTGCTAGGCAGTAGATAAGGCTACGATGGCAACTGAGCACGCCATTATAACAGAGCTTTTGCTCTGTTGTGGCAATTTGCGCACAAAAAGCTGTGCGCGGCGGGCGCGGAGCAGAGCAAAGCCTTGCGCCTTTTCCGTGTTATTGTTGCTTTTAGGACACCACCTCGGTGCTGCCCTTGCAAGTTCTTTGGCCCTTTCTTTGCCTAGCTTTTTTCCTTAGGAATCGCCTCTTTGTTTCCTTAACGCCACCTGTTTGTTATGTAGCTTGCGGCGTTTTTTCTGAGGAGTTTTACCACTGTGCATACAGCAAAAGATTCTTCTGCGACATTCTCTGGACGCCAGCAGTTACACACTAGCCTTGCCCCTCTCCCAGCTGCAAAGCTCTTTTTCAAGCGCCTGCTCTTAGGCTCGCTCATGGGTGTAGGTGCCGTCACCATCGCTGCTTGTAACAGCGCCACAACCACTACCGATACCACCCCTACCATCCAACCTTCCTACAATACCCAGCGTGTCGGTGGTAATGAGTTGCTCTTAAGCCCAGCCGCTGCTTATGGGCAAAACCGCAATCGGGCCTTTGCCTATACCGTCTCTGACACCAGCGGTAGCGCTGCTGCTAATACTGCTACTGCTAATGCTACTGCTACTCCAGACAATACCACTACCGCCGCAGGCGGTGATGTCGGTTTAGATGTCGCCACCGTGGCCACTGAGAACCCACCTGCGAGTGCTACCACTACCACTGCTACTACCGCTGCCGCCACTGACGCCGCTGTGAGTGCCAGTGCCCAGCCAAACTCGCAATTAGCGCAGCAGTGCCGCGCGGGCAATGGCCAAAGCTGTGCCACTTTAGCGCAGCAAACTCTTGCTGAATACGACAGCACTGGCAATACCGCGACCTTAAAGAGCGCCATTATGCTCGCGACCTCCGCCTGCGCTTATGACCGCTCCGCCTGTATCTTAAAAGGTGACCTCTTTACCCGCGCCTATCAGGATAAGGTCGATATCGACACCTTCTTACCTGGCCATTATGTCCGTGAGGAAATCACCTCCGCTTACTCCTTAGCCACTGAAGCAAAGGACTTAACTGTAGCTGCTAATGCCTACTTTAAGTTAGGCCAGACCAATCTCACCTTTAAGCGCTTGCCACAAGCTAAGAGCAACTTTGAGATGAGCTGCAAGGTGGGTGGTTCGTCCTATTGCTTACGTGCCGGTGACCTCTGGCAAGAGCAAAAGAATACCGCCAATGCCTTAGCCTCCTACAATCAAGGCTGTACCTTAGGTGAGGCCTCTTCCTGCATCAAGGCCGGTGATATCTACTACAAGCAAGGCTCCGCCAGCAAGGGCAATGCGTCTTACCAAAAGTCCTGTGACCTCGATAATGCCGCCGGTTGCGTCACCTTAGGTCTGCGTTACTCTAAGGCTGGCTCCAATTCTAAGGCGCAACAGCTCTTTGATAAGGGCTGCTCCTTAGGCAATGGTGAGAGCTGTGCCATGAACGGCCGTATTAAGGTACACGCCGGTAACATGAGCGCTGCCAGTGATAACTTCAAGCAAGGCTGCGCTTTAGGTGACAGCGTTGCCTGTGAGCTTTACGGTGAAACCAGCTTAGCTCAGGGTGATGCCAATAGCGCTAAGAGCGCTTTAACCACCTCCTGTGAGGCCGGTAACGGCCAAGCTTGCTACACCTTAGGCTTAATGCAGGAGCGCAACGCTGCGCAGCAATCCTTTAACAAGGCTTGCAACTTAGGCCAAAAGCAAGCTTGCAACAGCCTCGCTGCTTCTTACGCCACTGCCTCGACTGAGGCGGTACAGGCTTACCAAAAGTCCTGTGAGTTAGGTGATGGTGCGGCCTGCTTAAACTGGGGTATGTCCTTAGCTGAGAGCAGACAAAATGAGCAAGCCCTCACCGCCCTGACTAAGGCCTGTGACCTCAAAGAGCCTGCTGCTTGTGAGCGCTTAGGCCTGCTCTATAGCCAAGCTAAGCGTAGTGCTGATGCCTTAAAGGCTAATCGCCAAGCTTGCACCTTAAACGCCGCTGGTTCTTGCGTCCAGTTAGCCGTAGCCTATGGTACGGGTAATGGTGTCACTAAGAGCACCGCGCAGTCGCTGACTAACTTACGTAAAGCCTGTAAGCTCGGTGCAGCAGGCGCCTGTGCCTTAACCAAATAGAGGCCACGGTGGCTGCTACACACAAGGTGGCCACCTGAGACAATGTAGCCACTTAGATTAGAGTTGGCTACCTGACAGCGGCAGCCCTTGAAAAGGCGGCCCGTGCCGCAGCAGATTCTGCTTTTAGCCCAAACCCCAGCTCATGGTGGTTTGGGCTTTGTTGTTTTGAGGCGGGTAAAAGTGCTTTCATCGTATGCACCTGATGTCGGGGAGTTGAGGCTGCTTTTACCCAAACCGCTAAGATGCGGCTTTTACCTCAGAGTGGCTCACTTACGATTACCTCTCAAGGGTAAGGCGATAGCCTTAAAGATGAGCGTGCCCCCATCTCCTGCGTCCGTGAGGTGGCTATAGTTGCGAGGCGTAAAGCAGAAACAGCTTATTGATCAGGAAAAATAAATACGTACCAACTGCCAGATGGCAGAGGAGGGAGTGATCTTATCAATGACGGAAGATGGGATGGGATGCGTGATGGCAATATAAACCTCGAGATGCATGGTGCAGATGAGTCTAAGGCTATCTGAGAGCGGTGCACCATGATTACCCTAAAGTACGGCAGCTCTTAAGTCAGTCGTTACTTCCTTCGAAGCGCCTGACGGCGCCATAGCTCGAGAGTAGCACCGCAACACACACACACACACACACACACCGCCTCTCAGGGTAAAACACCAGCGTGGAGGCAGTTATCTCCTTTGCGCTTGGCTTTTGGGGGATACGCGCCCATACCCATGAACCTAAGAGTAAACCGCGTAACTCAGAGCGTCATAATCGCATCACCTTATGGTGATTAAGATGCGCAAAACCGGCTTGTAAGTGCTATAAGCTGCCACTTATAGTGCTAATCCTCAGGGGTATGGCCGCACACCAAGAGCATCATAAAGCCATGGTGTTCTTAAGTTCGCGGGTATGATACGCGCCGGATATCTCTGTCACTGGCACCGTCACCATCACCGTGGGCTACGGCGTGTGCTTATGTGCACTTTAATGGTGCATAAAGTGGCACTTATAGCTGCCACACTTAATAAGGCGCTCTTGCCTGTCTGTGCGACTTGAGTCGCATCATAGTAGTGAGTAAACTTACAGCCCTATGCTCATTATGGGGGCAGGCAGCAGCTAAAACTTAAGCAGAGGACTCTGACCACTGCTACAGGCTTTGCCTTTGTCGCTATAATGTCAGTTTGCATTGCTGCGCACACCATAACTGCGCTGTGCTCTGTCATCATTTGCTGTACTGCTACTGCACTGCAGCTGTTTGCTGCTATATCTAACTCTGAGCCTATCTTTGGGGATAGGAGATAGGGGAAAGATAGCACCAAAGAGGTGATAAGAGTAGAGCTGTGGTTGGGGGTAAGGCGTAGCAGTAAGGAACGATTGACTTAATAAATGACGAAATTTAGGGAAAGCATGCAGTCCCATTTAAAGATAGGCTCAGGCTCGCTTGCACCCTTTATCTCGAGGTGGGGGACGTTACCAGCACTGAACCTTGCCTCCGTCACTTATGAGACCACTCATTCCTAAACGCAAGCACGAGGTTTTCTCCGTCGCGCTCGTTACAGTAAGCGTCGAGGGAGCTTGGTGTGGCATTTCGGGGCTGAATTCACCATGCGTCTGTATCGCTGTCTGTCTGATTTCCATGGAAGTGAGCGCGGAATTGCGTTAGCCATTGGCAATTTCGACGGCTTTCATGTCGGGCACCAAGCGGTGATTAACGCCATGAAGGACAAGGCGCAGCGCATGGGGCTGCAAAGTGCGGTCATGATCTTTGAGCCGCAGCCTTTGGAGTTCTTTGGGAAGAAGGTACCGGCCCGCCTCTTTAGCCTCCGTGATAAGCTCAGAATTTTCCGCGCTTACGGTGTTGATATCGTCTTTTGTATGAGCTTTACGCGCAAGTTTGCCGCTCTCAATGATGTGGAGTTTGTGGACTTGCTGCAAAACAAGCTCAATGTCAAAAGCGTTACCGTAGGCTCGCAGTTTAGCTTTGGTAAGTCTGGCGCCTATACCTTTACCGATCTCGAGCGCTGCTGCCACGCTGTGGGCATCGAGTGCTCAAAGGTGCACAAGGTTGAAGAGGATGGCGTGCGTATTTCGAGCACGCTGCTGCGCAGTCTGATTCAAGCTGGTGATTTCTTCACCGCCCAAAAGTTTATGGGCCACCCTTACTCGATATCGGGGCGCGTGGTGCATGGTAATGCCTTAGGTCGTACCTTAGGCTTTCCTACGGCCAACATTAACTTAAACCGCCGAGTCTGCCCTTTAAGTGGCGTCTATGCGGTGCAGGTTAAGTGCGTCTATGGTGAGTATTGGGGGGTGGCCAATGTGGGCCACCGTCCAACCGTAAACACGACCGATATGCTGCACTCGCTGCTTGAGGTCAATCTCATCGACTTTAATGGCGACCTCTATGGTAAGTCCATTGAGGTGGCCTTCTACTTTAAGCTGCGCGATGAGATGAAGTTTGACGGCCTTGATGCCTTGGTCAAACAGATGACTGCTGACAAAGAGCGGGCGCACTATCTCCTTGAGAACATGCAGCACTACGAGCAGGTACACCTCGCTTAAGCGCTGCTTGTCTTGAGAATGCAGCTGTGACCAGAGGCTAGCCTGTGGTTTTCTCTAAGATAAAGCGGCATCCCACAGGACTGACGCTAAGCGGCGCTTGTGAGCGCCGTTTATCTCAAGGGAGGGCGAGGGCTGGCACTGCTACTCCCAATGTTTTTGCTACTCCCAACAATTTCATTACTCCTTTCACTCCATGCCACTCCGCCAATAGGCACTGATAGTAGGTAACCTCACCTACGGCGTAGGCACCAAATAGCTTTGGCGGTTTTACCTCGTAGGTAAGCCGCCTTACCTTGTAGGCAAGTGCCTACATTGTAGGCACCCAAAAGCTTTTGCTGGCCTACCTCAAAGGTAAGCCGACCTACCTTGTAGGTAAGCGCTTACATCGTAGGCACCCAATAGCTTTGGCTGACTTACCTCCAAGGTAAGCTGACTTACCTTGGAGGTAAGAGCTTACCTCGTAGGCGCCCAAAAGCTTTGGCTGGCCTATCTCGTAGGTAAGCCGCCTTACCTTGTAGGTAAGCACCTACATCGTAGGCACCCAAGAGCTTTGGCTGACTTACCTCGTAGGTAAATTAACCTACAGCGTAGAGTCCCCAATAGTTTTTGGTGGCCTACTTCGTAGGTAAGTGCCTACCATCGTAGGTAAAACCTAATGCTGCCTTAGCGCAGGCAAACGCCTGCGCTGAGGCAGCCGAGGTTGCCTACCACTGATCACGTTCATTCTTGGTCGTGAGGTGGTTCCCGTTTCCTAGGAATAGTTTGTAATGGCAGATTACAAGAGTACGTTAAACCTCCCACAGACTGCCTTCCCAATGCGCGGCGATCTCGCTAAGCGCGAGCCAGGCATGTTACAAAAGTGGGAAGAGCAAGGCCTGTATCAGAAGATCCGTCAGTCGCGTGAGAACTGCAACATGTTCATTCTCCACGACGGCCCTCCTTACGCCAACGGCAGCATTCACATCGGCCACGCCATTAACAAGACTCTTAAGGACATTATCGTCAAGGCCAAGACCCTCTCTGGCTTTGATTCGCCATATGTTCCTGGTTGGGACTGCCACGGCTTACCAATCGAGTTAAAGGTCGAAGCTGAAGTCGGTAAGCCAGGCCAAAAGCTCTCCCCAGCGGAGTTCCGTGAGGAATGCCGTAAGTACGCTAAGCGCCAAATCGCCAACCAAATGGCCGACTTCAAGCGCTTAGGTGTGATCGGCGATTGGGATCACCCATACCTCACCATGGACTTCGATACCGAGGCCAACATCCTGCGTGCCTTAGGTAAGGTCATCGCTAACGGTCACTTTGTCTTAGGCGCCAAGCCAGTCTATTGGTGTATGGACTGCCAATCCTCCTTAGCCGAAGCTGAGGTGGAGTACTACGATGTGACCTCTGACGCTATCTACGTCCGCTTCCTAGCCGACGATGAGGCTGCCGTCTTAAAGGCCTTTAACCTCGAGCCAAATACCGAGGCTGCAGGCAAGGGTGGCCTCTCCTGCGTCATTTGGACCACGACCCCATGGACTTTACCAGCCAACCGCGCTATCTGCTTAAACGATGAGTTTGAGTACGCCTTAGTGCAGGTAAA
Source organism: uncultured Succinivibrionaceae bacterium (assembly GCA_949286015.1). Lineage (GTDB taxonomy): Bacteria > Pseudomonadota > Gammaproteobacteria > Enterobacterales > Succinivibrionaceae > Anaerobiospirillum. Next base: position 15,967 of record CASEBB010000057.1, read on the forward strand.
TGGCGACAAGGCTGGCCGTTACATCATGGCTCAAGAGTTAGTTGAGTCCGTGATGAAGGCCTGTGATGTGGCTGAGGGTGATTACAAGATTCTCGCTACTTGCAAGGGCAAGGCTTTAGAGCTCTTAAAGTTCCATCACCCATTCTATGATTTCTCCGTGCCAGTGGTCTTAGCCAAGCACGTGACCTTAGATGCTGGTACCGGCTGCGTGCACACCGCCGGTGGCCACGGTCTGGACGACTATAACGTCTCCATGAAGTATGGTCTGGAGATCTTCAATCCAGTCGGCCCAGATGGCTGCTTCTTACCACAGACCGAGCTCTTTGGTGGCTTAAACGTCTTTAAGGCCAATCCAAAGGTCATCGAGGTCTTAATCTCCAAGGGTGCTCTGCTCAAGTCGCAGAAGATCACCCACAGCTATCCACACTGCTGGCGTCACAAGACCCCTGTGATCTTCCGTGCTACCCCACAGTGGTTTATCTCCATGGATGGCCACGGCTTAAGAAAGCGTGCCTTAGAGGAGATTCAAAAGGTGCGTTGGATTCCAGCATGGGGTCAGCACCGCATCGAGGCCATGGTCTCGCAGCGTACCGACTGGTGTATCTCCCGTCAGCGTACTTGGGGTATGCCATGCGCTGTGCTCATCAACAATGAGACTGGTGAGCTGCACCCACGCACCCCAGAGATCATGGAAAAGATTGCCCAAGAGGTTGAAAAGAAGGGCATTCAGGCATGGTGGGATCTCAAGGTAGAGGATCTCTTACCTCCAGAGGAGGCTCCTCTCTACCACAAGGATCCAAACACCTTAGACGTGTGGTTTGACTCTGGTTCGACCCACTACTCGGTGGTGGATTGCCGTCCTGAGTTTAAGGGCCACAAGGCTGACATGTACTTAGAGGGCTCTGATCAGCACCGTGGCTGGTTCATGTCTTCGCTGATGCTGTCGGTGGCCATGAAGGATGAGGCTCCTTACCGCGAGGTCTTAACCCACGGCTTTACCGTGGACGAGACCGGCCGCAAGATGTCCAAGTCCTTAGGCAACGTCATTGCCCCTCAAGAAGTGTGGGACAAGATGGGCGCCGATGTGCTGCGCTGGTGGATCGCTACCAACGACTACAGCGGTGATATGGCCGTCTCGCACGAGATCTTTAAGCGCTCTGCTGACGCTTACCGTCGTATCCGCAACACCCTGCGCTTCCTCCTTGCGAACCTCAATGGCTTCGATCCAGAGCAGCACATGGTGCCATTTGACCAAATGGTCGAGCTCGACAAGTGGGCGGTGTCTTTAGCCAAGAAGACCCAAGAGCAGCTCTTAAAGTACTACGATGACTACGACTTCCACTTAGTCATCAAGGAGTTAATGCACTTCTGCTCCATCGAGCTGGGTTCGTTCTACCTTGATATCATCAAGGATCGTCAGTACACCGCTAAGGCTGACAGCTTAGCCCGTCGTTCCTGCCAGAGCGCGCTGTATATCATTGCCGAGTGCTTAGTGCGCTGGATTGCGCCAATCCTCTCCTTCACCGCACAAGAGGTGTGGGAGGCCATGCCTGGCAAGCGTGACGAGTTTGTCTTTACCGCTACTTGGTTCAAGCACGACAACCTGCAAGAGCTCGACGAGAACTCGCAGTTTAACTCTGCTTTCTGGCAGCGTATCCTCTCCTACCGTGATGAGGTGAACCGCGCTATTGAGCAGGCCCGTAAGAACGGTGTCATTGGTGGCTCCTTAGAGGCCGAGGTGGTGATCTACACCCAAGGGCAGATCGCCGCTGACTTAAAGGCTTTAGGTAATGAGCTGTGCTTCGTGCTCTTAACCTCTAAGGTAACGGTGAGCGAGGATGCTGCTCCAGCTGACGCCTTTACGGTGGAAATCAGCGGCACCTCTGTGGGTATCGTGGTGACCAAGTCGCAAGCGCAGAAGTGCGAGCGCTGCTGGCACTATGAAGAAGGTGTGGGTCAGGACAAGGAGCACCCAACTCTGTGCCCACGCTGCTTAGAGAACATCCTGCGCTTTGGTGAGAAGCGCCTCTTTGCTTAGCTTAGCGGGCTAAGCTCAGTGCACCGCACTTTACTTTGGTGCGGTGCGCGGGATTACAGTTTTTCTGTAGGTAGCACCCACAGCACTTGCTCAGATGAGCATCTCTACTCAGGTGGTGCTCATCGCGCGCTTAGGGCCGTTTTTGACGGCTTTGAGAGTGAATTTGGGGTTGCCTACATTTTGCGGAGCTCGGTGCGTGAGTACTGAGCTCTTTTTGTATGGAAAGCTGTAAGGCTGTGCTGCGCAGATGGCGTTAGTGGCTGGCTTAAAGTACTGGTAGGGGATAAGTGATTTCATAAGTGCCGGATGCAAGGTTAAGTTAGGGTAAATCCTACACCTCGAGATGAAAGGTGGAGGCGTGCCTGAGCCTAACTTAAGGTTGGGCACACACGATTGCCTTAAATGCCGTCATCTATGAAGTCAGTTGTTCCCAGTGGTTTCATGCAGGGTAAGAGCGCGGGAGCGCCTGTTACTCCAAGTGAGAGCTGCTGCTGAGAGGCCTCTCGGAGATAAGGGCCGACCATGGGGTCTCCACAGAGTTTGCTGGATGCCAGAAAGCCGCGTCCCTGCGCTCAAGCAAGGGCGCTCTGGTGCTGGCATTTGGCGTGACCAACCTTGGAGTATTGTTGGTGCCCTCTCCACTAACACTTGAGTAGAGCGCGATCAGGCCTCGGCGTGGACGGTAATGCTCTGCTATAAGCGCTAATTACCACTACCACAACAATCAACTCTGGAGTGTGATGGTGGAGCTGCCACTGCTACCATGCACCGCTACCATGAGCGCCACTAACGGTGTGCGCTTTCTCGTTTTTGTATTTCTCTAAACCTAATATTCTATGGCTCTGATCTCACGGCAAAATGGCGCCGTCTATTTGCTCTTAAGTGTGCTGGTCATCATTCTCGATCAGCTCACGAAGTACTGGTGTGTAGCTAATATCCCCTACAATACCCGTGGCATTGAAGTCCTGCCCTTTTTTAATCTGGTGCACGTCTACAACTACGGCGCTGCCTTTAGCATGTTTGCCTCATGGGACGGTGTCCAGCGCTACTTTTTGGCGGCTATTGCCATTGTGATGGCGGTGATCTTTATTGTGGTGCTCTTAAAGACACGGCGTAAAGCTAAGTGGCACTGTGTGTCCTATGCCCTGTTTATTGGTGGCGCTATCGGTAACCTCATTGACCGCGTAGTGCACGGTTACGTGATCGACTTCCTGCTCTTTTACCTGCAAGATGAGAGCGGCCGGATTACGTGGGCTTATCCCGCGTTTAACGTGGCTGACATCGCGGTGTGCTGCGGTGCGGCTTTGCTGGTATTGCTGGCCTTTGTGCACAAGGATCACAAGAAGCAAACTACAGCTCAAGGTGATGCTGCCTCCTCTGGCAAGGACAAGTAACAGTGGCCCTAACGCTGAAAGCGTCTCATCTGAGAGATGATGCTTGAGCGCCGTTTGCGCACAAAGCAGGCTGCTCCTAACCCACACCGCAGAGGTGCAAAAAAGGATTAGCTGGTGCTCAAGAGTAAGGGCGTAACGGGAAAGCTTGGCTCTTTTTCTGTGTTTGGTGGATAGAGCACCTACATTACATTACATTAGGTGGTTAACATGAAACGCCATAAACACGGCTCATGTGCTTGCCTACAGGTGTGAGGCTACATTGTGGTATCCACCAAACTCTGAGAGGAGCCTGTTTTTCTTAAGTATGGGGGACGAGACAGTGACGACGGAGCTGCGCTTAGCTGTAGGCTGGGATAGGCTTAGTGCGGTGTGGTGCGGTGTAGTTAAGGGCGGGTCAGGGACTAATGGTGGCCTTGATTGGCGTGCTTTTGCTTGCCTGCTTGGGGGCTTGGTCAGATTTGGACGTGCAGTTTAGGCGTTTGCTGGCAATATCAGGAAGAGTCAGGAAGAATAAGGAAGAATAGGCGGGACGATCAACCACTGGCGTGGCCATGTCGTTTGCAGCAGTGCTGACAAAGGTGAGAACGGGGCTTGCCCGTAAATAAAAATAGGGCACAAGGCCCTATTTGCGGAGGTATTTTGAGAGCACTTAGCCAGACCCCAAAGGTGAGGCGGGATCTGGCTAAGACCTAAGCCCTGATGTGGCCTAGAGTTCGGTATATCTCTGGAGCCTTAGGCGTTACGCCCGTTTCTTTGTGCTCTGCAGAGATGGTGTGGGGTTGGTACTCTTTAGCACCGTAATTTAGTCGCTATCTTGCAGCAGCTTGTGCTCTCTTACGCTTGCTGCGTGAGCGCGCCGTGCTTAGCGCAGGCTTAATCTTCGCGAGAAGCCGCGTTACCAGCTTGGTTCTGACATCGGGGAGTTGGCTCGTATTTATTTTTCCTGATAAATAAGCCGTTTCTGCTTTACACCTCTAAACGATCTCAAGCATACTCACTGCTTTAATTAGCGGTTTTTGGAAAATCAGGCTCAACTCCACGACGTCAGTGGTTCTCGCGGTGTTGCTTTAAGAGCTCTAAGTCTTCTTGGACGTCGCCCTCATTCACAGACTTCTTCACGAGACGATCCATGTAGCGGCGGGTTAACACACGCTGCACTTCGTCGAGCTTAGCACCGTTAAGCTTGTAGAAGAGGATGTAGATAGAAGCACCTAAGAGGCACAGAGCAGAGGAACCCCAGTACAGGAAGGTTAAGCCCTCAATGGTGCCTTGAGTCTGCTCAACGTTTGGCACGTAGTTAATGAGCGCTAAGAACAGACCAATAATGGCGCTGGACACGGCACCGGTGCACTTGGAGAGCAGGGTGTGCAGCGAGTAGTAAATACTCTCAGAGCGGACGTTGTACTCCATATCGCCATAGTCCACGGTGTCAGCCACCATGATCATGGCAAACAGCCAGTAAATAGCGTTGGAGAAGCCGGTTAATAAGCCAGAAATGGCCACTAAGACATTGACTGGGATAAAGGTGATACCCAGAATTGGCAGCGAGACTAAAGTAGCAGCGGCAAATGGGGCACTGATAGCCAGTAAGAAAATGAGCTTACGACCTGCACGTGCTACCACTGGCTTGAAGAAGATCAGCGAAGGTACGGCCGCGATCGAGGCAAACAGCATTAAGTTTGCGAATAAGGACTCGTCCTTTAAGCAGTACTTGAAGAAGTACAGGTTTAAGGAGCCGTAAATACCAGTGCCGATCACGTAGCAGAAAGCTAAGCTTAAGAAGATCAGGAACTGCTTGTTGTGGGTGGTGATAAACACAGCCTCTTTTAAGCTGAAGGTCTCATCAGCAGGTGCCTTGTAGGTTTCCTCCGTCCACTTGCAGGTCACAATGGCCGAGCTTAAGGCAAAGAAACCACCTAAAGCTGCATACAGCATGTAGCCAAAGCCGTCATCGCCCTGACCAAAGAGGTGCACGCAGTAAATACCGCAACCTGCCGCGATATAACCACCAATCGTAGCGGCAAAACGTGGATATGGCAGCAGGCCCTCACGCTCGGTCTTATCCAGCGTAATGTTTGGAATTAAGCTCCAGAAAGGCGCATCGCAGACGGTGTAAGACATACCCCAGCAGATGTACACCACGGTGAGGTAAACCAGCTGTGTCGTACCCTCAAAGTAGTGAGTACTAAAGCAGGCCGTCATGAAGATGGCGTTTAAGACGTTACCGACGAAGATCCATGGCTTGTACTTGCCCCAACGCGAATTGCACTTGGCGACAATGAAGCCGAAGATAGGATCGTTGATCGTATCCCAAATACGGGCAGCAAGGAAGATGATACCGCAGGCAGCAGCAGAGACTTCTGCGACGTCGGTGAGGTAGAAGAAGAGGAAGGTGTTAACTAAGCACAGTGAGAGGTCTTTACCGAAGCTGCCGTAGCCATACGACAACTTGGTCTGCATTGAGACCTTTGGTGCAATCGGTGTTGCGTTTTCGCTCATCAGAATACCTTGGATGCAAGACAAACAAAAAAGCAAGCCGCGCGTGGGGAGAGTGCGTCTGGAGGTAAAGACACAGTGCTGAGCAAATACAAGTAGGCAGGGCACGGCATCGCTAGCCTCAAGCAGTCTTGCGGCGCTCGAGACTAGAGGTGGGATGCGTGCTTACTTGACTAAGCTTAGTAGCCGCAGATTGAGGTATGCTGTGGCTAATCACGCACGGCTTTGCTTTGGTGGTTTCAGTGGTGGAGTCGGTTATGGCAGTCAAATGCCTTGTTGTTGGGTTGGTGGTTAAGGGGAATACAAAAGAGGCAGAGGGCATTGAGGCTGGCCCTCTATCTCCGGTGGTTGTTGTTCTACAGCGTGCGGAATGAGGTGTAAGCGTGCTGTAGAGGTGCGTTGGAAACTGGTAGCCCTTGTGCTAAGCCTGAGGCTGGGGCTTAAGCGCGGGTCAAGACGATGTAACCCGACTTAGGGAGAGCAAGCTCTTGTACTTGTGGGCTTAAAGACAGCTCTTGCGTGCCCACTTGCTTGCCTAAGCAGTCGTAAATCACGGCCTTTAATGGTACCGTCGCGGCGGTGGCGGACTTGACGACAAACTTAGTCTTCATGGCGCCATTGACCAGCGTTAAGGTCTTGACCTCATCGTGAGCAAAGAGCTCTAAGGTGTGGTCAGCAGCTGCCATTAAGAGCTCTTCAGAGCCTAAGGTGGCACCCAGTAAGGTGTACTCAAACTCAGGATAGGCCGCGTACATCTTGCCGTGCATGAGGAGATCACGGTGCTCGTGCCAGAAGCTTAACCAGTGCTTCACCATAGCGGTGTGCTCAGCACTGAGGTGCTTCATGTTTGGTGAGATCTGTGGCACCGAGAATAAGGTGTGGATAAAGTTCAAGCTGGCGCTTTCCACACTCTCGGTAGGTGACCAAATGGTCATGTCCGAGTGCACGGCCGTGGCCTTGGCATCCGTACCCGTTAAGGCGCGCACGTCCGTGGTGGTCATACGATTCATGAGGCTGTCGTTAGGGCAGTCATGCGCACGGAACATGTTGCCAAACTTGCGAATCACTGGGCCCACGTAGTTTTGGCGGAACTCGATTAAGATGTCGCTCTTGACGCTCTCGAGGGACTGACGAATCTCGGTCATCAGCATCTCTACCGCATCAGGTAAGGACTGGGTAGTGCGCTCAGGGTCAAAAGCACGGGCATGCTCGTCAGCCTGACGCATATCAAACTCGTCGATAAAGTCGAGCTTGAGGCCGTCCAAATCGTAGTTCTTTACCATGTTGGTAAAGGTGTTTACGAGGAACTGACGCACTTGTGGATAGCGTGGGTCTAAGACGTAAGCATTCCAGCGTGGAGCAAAGCACAGGCAGTAAGGGGCGTACTTCTCATGGTGCTGGCACTTGCTGCCAATAAATGGCACCGCAAACCACACCATGTACTTCATGCCCAGCTCATGGACACGCTGCACGTGCTCCTTAAAGTGAGGGAAGCGCTTGGTGGAAACTTGCCAATCACCGCAGAAGGCATAACCACGGTTGTTGTCATCAGTCTGCCAGCCGTCATCAACAATCACGGTCTTGCAGCCGACTGCCGCTGCTAAGCGGCATTGCTCTTCAATCTCTTGCTCTTCGAGGTTCTGTAAGAAGGCATACCACGTCGAGTACACTGGTTCTAAAGCCGCCTCCGGCACCGGCATGATGTCAGTCTGTAAGAAACGCTCGTAGAAGCGGGTGATATTGGAAACTGCATTAAAGACTGGCAGGCAGGAGGTATCAAAGCGCAGCGTCACCTTATAGGAGGTGGTAGCTGGTGCTGGCAGATCAAAGAGGCTAAAAGCGCAGCGAGCGACTTCGGCTTCTTCGTAAGCACCAATGGTGACGTTGACGATGTCCTTGCACTCGGTTAAGGCAAAGGAGAGCTTGTTGACACCCTCAGCGGAGTACCACGCACCCATTGGCGCTAAGTTGCAGATATGCGAGCTAAAGCCGGTGTTGAATTCCAGCATGCCCTTAGCACGGATGTTCTTGCATGGGGTGCAAATGCCTGGCAACCACAGCGATGGGCAGTTATCAATTGGCAGGGAAAAATCAATGGTGGTGTGTGGCATCACCACAGGACGGTCTGCACTTAAGGTTATGTCCAGATAGCAGACTTGGTTGACAGCTTCACGGCACTTCGCAGCGCCATACACGCCAGGCTCAGCTAATAAAGCCTCGGCTCTTGTCTTTAGGCCCTTTACCCCGACAGCATCGAGGTCAAACTCTGTCCCTAAGGAGTTTTCCTCGGCAGTACGTAAGTTCACCGTAAGCTTGAGACCAGCAGCTTCAGTTTCGGCGTTGGTGTCGACAGTAACCAGAGTATTTACAAAGGCCCAAGCGATTTGCTGTTGCAACATGTGATTCTTCTCGCTACGGAGGTAAGCCCAAAAGAAGCGGCATAGGGCAGAGCCTGCGCTACTGCTTGTGTTTGGGGTGCCTCGCTTGGTGCTGCGGCAGTGCGTGGTGTTAAGCGCTAGAGGTTAGACTGCTTCTAGGTTTTACGCACAGCTGACAGCAGACATCAGGACTTAGTGACCTACACTTACGTCAGAGTGTAAGCAGGGCGGCGCTCATCTTTGCCCGTGGCTTAGGACGGCTGCCTGCGTGGTTAGAGCGGCGAAGTTGCCTCACCTGCAACTTTGCCCTTTGCGAACGTTTATTCGCATAATCACGCGCTTTGGGCGTGATCTTTAGTGCCTTATATGTGACGTCAAACGCCTTATATAAGCCATTATTTTGCTGGTGATGCAGCTTGTTCGTGTGGTTTTTATATACAGTGCCACTACGAACAGGTGTTATTATAGGGAAGGGCTAAAATAAGTCATTGGCAAGTTTGAAGTTGCTCACAAAATTTCGTAAAGTTGTGGCAAAAGAATGAAGTAGTTCACATTTTTCGTGGGGGCGCGGTTAAGGGGTGCGGTGTAAAAAGCGGGTGTGGTAGCGTTAAAAGCTGATAAATAAGGCAAAGTGCTGCAACTGGAGACAAAAGGAGGGTAGGGGTACAGGGCAGAGACGCTGGTGCTGAAACGCTGCTACTAACAGGTGTTAGCTAACAGTTGTTAGTGACAAGAGGCGTTTGGGGGCACTGTAGGTGTGTGGGGAGCACAGGCGCTACGGTGCAGAGTGCTGCTTACTGCGGGACAGGGAATGACCACTGCGGTAGGGAGTGCTCTCTCGGCTGCTGTGAGGCGCCTTGTTTGCTACGAGGCTTACTGCTGTGAGTGCGCATAGGAGTGGCGGAGTGGCTTAGGTGGCGTCAGTAGTTTTGGTGGTAGTGGTATTAGCAGCAGGGGCCGGTTAGCTGTAGCTGGGGGGCTGTTAGGCTCTAAGCGGAGCCGCGCCTGTAAGATACGTCCTTGGGGGATGCAGAGCGTGTGAGTGAGGCTCTTAGTGGTGGTGTGTTTTTACCGCAAGACACTTGGGGGTGGTTCTGTAAGGAATAAGAAAGAAATGAGGTGAAGATAGAGCAGGGCGCTATTTTAAGGGGGTGGTCGCAGGCAAGGTGGAGCTAGTGCGGTGAGGGGACTTTAGCATCACCACTACCACTACCACTACCACTACCACTACCACCATCAGCAGCACTTCTTTTTCATGCTTCGTTAGCGGTGTCAGGGCTAAGGAGCGGCTGTGAGGTGCTGTATTGTGCCGTACAGTGCTTGGGTGTAGTGGGTGTTGTGGCGCAGCTCCTATGGGGGGAAATACCCAAAAGTGAGGGCCATTGCGGTGCTGGTGCTGTAAGTCAGCTGTGCGCTGAAGTGTGGAAGACCATGGTGAGTACAGCGGCACGTAGCCATGACTGGCGCTAACAGTAAGACGGGGGCTTTAGGTGCTGTAAGGCCGGTGCTTGGTGTTGGAGGTGGTTTGGTTTTGGTTTGGTGTGGACAGTGTGGTAAAGCGCCTTTGCAGGGCACAGCCACTACCATGTGGAGCTGTGGTGTCAGGGCATTGCTGTGGTCTGTAGGTGCCTGTAGCTTGTCGGTAAGGGGATCTTAGTGCTGGCAGCAGGCGCTTGCTGCAAGCCCTTGCAGTACGCGTCAGGGGACTGCTGACATCACCTAATGCTTTTGCGCGTAATAGGCGTCAAAGCGACGTGTAAAGTGAGCGCTACGTTGTGTTGTTCGCAAAAAAAGCGATGCAATAGCCAAAGTCTACGAAAAAGTCCTAAAATATAGTTTCCTAAGTCACTCTTACACCGGCCAGACCCCTGTGTACAACATTGCGCTTGAGTGCAGGTAACGCGAGAGCACGCCCCGCAGGTACATGCTACTAAGAGCCAACTTTACCCTTTGTACGGTGTATAGCTGGCAGTGCATCGATGGCTGTGTTGCATGGCCTTGCGCTGCAACAGCACTACAGCTGCGTATGACGCCGTGTTGTCCTGCTCTTAGTGCGTAGCGTGTGCTGCACGCCAGTGCTGTAAAAGTACTAAGGCTGGTTGTCCGGTGTGAGCTGACCTAACAAAACCTCTCTGTGCCTCTCTGTCTGGTAGCATCTCTGTGCTCATGCTACTCAAAGCAGGGAGTATTACCACTGCTGCCAGTGCCACTGTGTTTACAGGGGCAGGATCACTGCTGCAAGCGGTGATTACCGCCAGTGTGCGCTGATCATTGCCCTTTGGCACTTACCAGTGATCCTAGGAATGATTGATCTCATAAATGACGGCTGCAAGATGAAAGGTGCAGGCGCGCCTGAGCCTATCTTCAGGTTGTGCACACACGCTTGCTTTACATGCCGTCATCTATGAAGGCATTTGTTCCTTAACTGTGACCACTAACCAGCTGCTGTTGATTGGTTGGTAGGGGCGTGGTTGGTGCTAAGCGTAGCTGCGCTTTTGGTACAAAGGCGGTGTTTTACTGTCACCGTAGTGGCAACAGAACAAGCAGAAGCAGCTCCATTAGCCGCCATAACATCTGCTGCGGCTCAATCTCGCGGCATAGAGAAGGCACCCCAAGGGGATGACCCACAATGAGGATAGTGCAGTGAACTCTACGGAAATAGCGAAACTAGCAGGCGTCTCACGCTCCACAGTCTCAAAAGTGCTGCACAACTATCCGGATATTCCTGAGGAAACCAAGCAGCGCGTCATGCGCGTCATTCAGGAATATGGCTACCGTCCTAACGGCCTCATGCAAGTGCTCCAAGACCTAAGCCCCAAGGTCATGGCGATCTACTTCTACGATCGCTGGGATAAGATCAGCAACAACTCGGACATCAGCTACTACAACCTCGCCATGTTTAACGCCATTGCCCGTGAGGGTAAGCGGCGTGGCTACACCATTATCTACGAGCCTCTTTTTGGTAATGAGACCGAAGAGACGATCGTTACCAACATCAATGCGGCTTTTAATCAGCACCGCATCAGCACCGCCGTGTTTTTTGGGCTCGACGACAACTGCCACTTTGTGCCAAAGCTGGCTAACGCCGAGCGCCATATCATTGTCATGGATAAAGAGGAGCCTACCGATAACGGTGTGCGCTGCCTCTTTTCTAACGACTTCCAGTCCATTCAGCGCGCCTGTGAGCACCTCTACGAGAATGGCTTTACCCGCATCATGCACATTGCCGGTGATGAGCTCAAGCTCTCCGGTAGAGAGCGTGTGCGTGGCTATAAGGACGCCATTAAAAAGCTGCAGCGCGCCGGTAAGGTCGATTACGAGCCCCTGATCATTGGTGGCGCTTACTCCTTAGAGGCGGGCTATCAAGCGGGCCTGACTTTTATTAAGGAAAAGCTCTACGAGCGCTACGACGGCATCTGCTGTGGCTGTGATATGACCGTTATCGGCTTTTTAAAGTGCTTGCACGAGCGCGGGCCGGAGCTCATTGATCAGCTGGGCTTGATTGGTTTTGACAACGAGTACGTTGACAAGTACGTCAGTCCCTCGGTCTCGACCATGACGGCTAACTACCGTAACTTTGCCCATATCATCTTTGATTTGGAGCAGAACTACGATGAGTTTAAGGGCGGCATGAAGATGACCATTGACCACGAGCTCATTGTGCGTGACAGCAGCTTGCCTCTAAAGGAGCGCATGGAGCACAAGCACCAAGCGCTGTAGTTGTCACTGCTCACATGTGCGTTGGTCTTTTGCCCGTCGGGCTCTCTTGAAGATAAGGCACAGCCGCGCTGCTACTGCGTAGCTTTAGCCTTGCTTGCGCCACGCGTTGCTTCCTGACAGCGCTGCTCCCAGAGTCGGGCGTAAACCTGAGCAATAAAGGGGCGTGTGGAGTGGTGTGCGGCCCTAAAAGAAGCAGCCACTGTGGAAAATACGGCACAGGCACCGCTGCCTTGCAACCACGTTGTGAGCAGCACCTATTCTTGGGGGTATGTAGAGTTTCCCCAAAAGCCAATCCCCAAGGCTGCAACTGCCTACAAGCAGATGTTTTAGCCTGAGAGGAGGTGTTTGCTGCTGCTGCTGCTGCTGCGCTTCGCTCGAGATAAGGCCGCTGTCAAGTGCTGAGGGTACATACGCTGGAGATTGGTGCCGGTGCTTGCCATTATTGGCAGCCAAGCTCTTGTGCGCGTTTGCGGCGTGTTCTCTGCTGATGCTGTTGTGGCTGTCGCTGCCGCTGCGACGATGCGCTGTGCTTACCCCTGCGCTTTGCCAAAATAACGCAGTTGTTAGCCTATGTCTCCCAGTCTCCGGTAAGATGTGCCTCTAAGCGTACAGGGATGGCGCGACAGCGCTACAGACGTCAGTTTGGCTATTTGTAGCCACTTCCGCCGTGCTCTCCTCTCTTGCTACTACCCCTCACAGCATTACTGCCGGTAGTAAGCCACCAAAGCAGCATGCTGGGGGCTGATCCACACCCCACAGAGCTGGTTATCCCCATATCCCTGTACCCATAAGGGTAGTTATTTTAATACGCCCATCTTTGGTGCAAACAGCCCAAGAACCGCATAAACACCTTAAAGAAGCAGTAAAAGTAACTGTGAGGCCAGAAAACCATAGAACTTCCCATAAGGGCCTTTTAGTGTTGAGGCCCACAACCCTTTTAGGTTTCCTACTTCTGAGGTGCATCGTGAGCTTTAAGATCCTACTTGCTGATACCCGTGGCTTTTGTGCAGGCGTCGAGCGCGCCATTGCGGTTGTCAACCGTGCCTTAGATAAGTTTGGTGCCGATCGGGTATATGTGCTCCATGAGGTGGTGCATAACAAACACGTAGTCGCTGACCTTGCAGAGCGTGGTGCGCACTTTGTGGAGAGTCTGGACGCTATCCCAGAGCCAGCATCTAAGGTCGTGATCTTTTCAGCCCATGGTGTGGGCTTAGACACTATTGCTAAGGCCCATGATTTACAGCTCATGGTAATCGACGCCACCTGCCCCTTAGTGAGCCGTATTCACCATAAGGTCGCTAAAGCTGCTGCCGCTCACCAAGAGGTGGTGATCATTGGTCATGACGGTCACCAAGAGGTGCTGGGCACCGTGGGGCAATACGACGGCCCCAAGGATCTGGTGCACGTCATTCTCACTCCTGATGATGTGGAGAAGCTCGAGCTTAAGACCGAGCAGGCTATCTTTGCCACGCAGACCACGCTCTCCATTGATGAGACGGCTAAGACCGTAGCGGCCTTAAAGCAAAAGTTTCCTTTTATCACTGGCCCAAAAAACGACGATACCTGCTTTGCCACGCAGCATCGCCAAGCTGCGGTTAAGCTCTTGGCGCAGCAGTGTGACCTCGTCATTGTGGCTGGCTCACAAAACAGCTCCAACTCCCGCCGCTTAAGTGAGGTGGCACAGAGTGAGGGCGTGCGCTCCTACTTAATCGATGATAGCTCCGCTATTACAGAGGACATGCTTGCAGGCGTTAAGTGTGTGGGTGTGACCGCTGGTGCCTCGGTGCCAGAGTATATCGTGACCGAGATTCTGGACTACCTCAAAACCAAGGGGGCAGAGAGTGTGGAGGCCATTGGCCCATCGCAAAAGATTGGCGCTTTTCCATTGCCAGAGGTGCTGCGCTAATACCAGTAAGCGCCAGTCGCTGTGGCAGTAGAGATGTTTCGTACTGTGCTGGCTTTGCACCACACCCAAACAAGTCAGCACTTAAGTTCACTCCTACGAGTTTTTCCCTTTGCCAGCTGCCTTTGTGGCTTTGCTGCGCTTGGCCTTAGGGGCTTGCAGGGTCTGCGTTTGAGCATTGGCGGTGCTGGCCTTAAGGCTTTGCTGCCATAGCCTCCATCGCGCTGTAAACGTCATAACGCCCATGGGTTAAGACTTTGGTTGAAGCTCGCGCAGAGCGTGGCCTTATCGCCAGCTAATAGTGCGTCTTTGTCATTAGAGGAGTCGTTGCCAGCCAATGAGACTAAGGACATCTCTTGTAGATACTTACCAAGCACCTCAACAAAGCGCTTACTGACTTCGTTGTTCGTAATACCACAGAGGTAGCTGCGTGCGTAAGATGGTTTGCCTCGGGTAGCTTCAGTGATAGCCTTGATGGAGAAATAGCCCCCTAAAACCAAGATCTGCTGCAGAGTCACCGGCTGTAAGTAGCTTAAGGCTTGTAACTCCGCATGGGGCATAACGATCTTTTGGTGGCTTAGCTTGACCAGCTCTTGCTGCGACAGGGGGTGGCTATTAAAGTAGGAGCGTAAAGTCGCATATACACGACAGCTATTCATCCACACGGGCTTTAGTTCTGGCACCCAATCAGGATCACACATAAACACTGGAGAGACAAAAGGGTAAAAGAACTTATTCATGGAGTACGGACAATACACTTTGACCGAGGCATCCTCGTCAAAGCAAAAGCCGCAATAGAAGAGCTTCAGCTGCTCTAAGAGCTCTGGCACGGTAATGCCCATTCTGTCAGCAGCCAGCGTCATGTAAGGCGCAAAGCTCTCTCCCTCGAGATCTTCTTGGGTGTAGCCCAGTAGTTTGGCATACCTCGGCTCCATGCTCAGGTCATCGAAATCTTGTCCTCTGAACAGCGAGGACTCACGATAGCGCATGATGCCTGTGATCAAGATGAATTTCGACTGAGCCTGCTCGCACAACCAACTATAGAAGCGCTGCAGTACCTTTTGCATGTCTGCAAGAACTTGTGGCTGGTTAAGATGTGGAGACAGAGGGGCATCCCAATTATCAACCAAAAACACGAGTGGCTGCTTACCAACTACATACGCAATGTGAACCGCGAGGCTATAGAATGACGTCTCGGACGCATAATTGCCCATCTCTTTGAAGCCAGCACTAACATAAGCAGCAATTAGCTTTTTGCACAAGTTGGCCTCGAACTCCTTTTCATCAGTGTCATCAGCCTCTGTTAGGCCACGGAGCGACAGATAGATTACAGGAAAGCATTGCTTCACCGGCCAGTTGCCATGAATGGCTGTACCTGCAAACTTTTCAGAATCACCGTGGGCAAACAACTCCGCCAGAATAGAGCACAAGGTAGTTTTGCCCATAAGATGGGGCCGAAACATGAAGACACGGTGAAAATCAGTTACCAGTGAGCCAAGCTGGGCAGTCTTGTCCACAAAGAAGAGATTTTGCTGGCGGATGGCATTCCAGTTCGGCACACCAAGAGGAAACTTGCGTAGCGGATTCGTGAGTAAGTCACCTTGTGCCATGTATCCGTAACTCCTGTCTTTGTGCGAGACGTCACCTTACCTTAGGGCCAACCACGCAGCTCTATGGTCAGAGCAAGCAGTGGCGGCTATAAGTTAGATCTTAGCATAGTACCCGCTAAAGAAAGCCATAAACAAGCTGATGTTACGTGCCTGCTCTTGCTGTTGTGTGTACGGCAAGAGCGATCCTTTGGTTATCATCTGCGTCTGGTGGATAGAGCCCCAACACTACTCTTAGGTGGCTAACATGAAAAGCCCTAACCACGGCTCAGGTGCTTGCCTCAAGGTGTGCGGCTACGTTGTTGTATTCACCAAAGTCTGAGTAGAGCCGAGCTTTTGCAGTAACCAGCCGCTAAGCTGTAGCAAATAGGTGGTGCTGATAAGACGGCGCCGCAGTTTGCGCTTAGCTCTCACTGTCGCTAGCGAAAATACGGCTTTTTCACTAAAATAACGCCGCCTGTCACTGCCGCTAAGCTTAGCTGGCAACAGCGCTTACCGCCATGAGGGCGCACTACCCTAGGTGTGACCCCCGTTAAGGCGCTTCGTGCGCGCCTGTGACTTTTTGCGTTTCGTTGACTTTTGGAGGCTTAGAGCCCTCCACGATCTCTCTTTTTGTTGCTATGGCCGATCCTAATTTCCTCAATGAGGTGGCAAAGCGTCGTACTTTTGCCATCATCTCTCACCCAGACGCCGGTAAGACCACCATCACCGAAAAGGTCTTGTTATTCGGTAGCGTGATTCAACGCGCCGGTGAGGTAAAGGGTCGTGGTAGCACGGGCTCCTTTGCCAAATCCGACTGGATGGCCATGGAAAAAGAGCGTGGTATCTCGGTGTCCACCTCGGTCATGCAGTTCCCTTACAACGACTGCATCGTTAACCTCTTAGACACCCCAGGCCACGAGGACTTTAGTGAGGACACCTACCGCGTGCTTACCGCCGTCGATTCCTGCTTAATGGTGATCGATGCGGCTAAGGGTGTGGAGGAGCGTACCCGCAAGTTAATGGACGTGACCCGTCTGCGCTCGACGCCAATTCTCACCTTTATGAACAAGCTCGACCGCGAAACGCGCAACCCTCTTGAGCTGTTAGATGAGGTGGAAAAGGAGCTCAATATCCTCTGCGCGCCAATCACGTGGCCAATCGGCTCGGGTAAGTCCTTTAAGGGTATCTACCACATCTTGCGTGACGAGGTGCTGCTCTATCACTCCGGTGAAGGCTATCACATCCAAGAGCGCCGTGTCATTAAGGGCATCGATAACCCTGAGTTGGATGCGGCTGTGGGTGAGGAGTTTGCCGCCGAGTTACGTGAGAGCATGGAGCTGATCTCCATGGCCTCTAATACCTTTGATGAGGAAGCCTTCTTAGCAGGTGAGCTCACGCCAGTGTTCTTTGGTACAGCCTTAGGTAACTTTGGTGTGGACTGCATGTTAGACGGCTTAACTGCATGGGCCCCAACGCCACTGCCACGGCAAGCAGATACCCGCGAGGTTAAGGCCACTGAGGATAAGCTCACCGGCTTTATCTTTAAGATTCAAGCCAACATGGATCCTAAGCACCGTGACCGCATTGCCTTTATGCGCCTCGTTTCGGGCGAGTACAAAAAGGGCATGAAGATGCGTCATGTGCGCATTGGCCGTGACATGCAAATCTCTGATGCTGTGACCTTTATGGCCGGTGAGCGTGACATCGCTTTAGAGGCGGTAGCAGGTGACATCATTGGTATCCACAATCATGGCACCATTCGTATTGGTGACACCTTTACTGAGGGTGAAGAGCTGCACTTTAGTGGCATCCCTAACTTTGCCCCTGAGCTCTTCCGTCGTATCCGCTTAAAGGATCCGCTCAAGCAAAAGCAGCTCTTAAAGGGCTTAGTCCAGCTCTCTGAAGAGGGCGCTGTTCAGGTCTTTAGACCACTCATCAATAACGATTTAATCGTGGGTGCGGTGGGTGTGCTGCAGTTTGACGTGGTGGTCTCGCGTTTAAAGCACGAGTATAACGTCGACGCCTCTTACGAGAATGTCAATGTGACTACGGCGCGCTGGGTGACCAGTGATGACCCTAAGGCCTTAGAGGAGTTCAAGGATAAGGTACCAACTTATCTGGCGTTAGATGGTGGTGATAACCTCACCTATTTGGCGACCTCGAACGTTAACCTCAATCTGGCCATGGAGCGTTATCCTAAGATCGCCTTCCATGCGACCCGTGAGCACTAAGGAAAGAGTGAGCTAACAAGTGACGGATGTAGTGGTGCGTGGTTGCAACGTGCCACCTCGAGATAAAAGGTGCAAGCGAGCCTGATCCTATCTTGAGATTGGCATGCATGCGTGCCCTAAATTCCGTTATTTATTAAGTCAGTCGTTCCTCAGTCAGAACTGATGAGCAAGAGGCTGCAAGGCTCTTGCGATGCTGGGCAGCGCCCTGATGGCGTCTGCGTAGCGGTGGTAAGCCCAAAAGTCACCACCATCACCCTTAGCGTAGGTAGGTCAGGATCACTCCACTCTGGAGATAAAGCGCCGTGAGGCGCTTTTGCTAAGACCAGCAGCGTTTCTCTGCGCTCGCTCTACCATCACAAGCAGCGCTGTGCGCATAGTACTCCGCTCCCAGTTCCCGTTGCTCTGTGCTCTGCTGATAAGGGCGTCACCTGCGGTGATCAGAGGATCCCCGTGGTGGCGCCTTTTGCCTGTTAGGGGTAATTTGAGTGGCGTGGTGCGGCACAATAGTGTGCGCAGCGATGCTCCTTGAGGGCACTTTTGAGCACCTTGCTGTGCTCGTGTGGGTACTGCGGCGTGTGCGGCGTGGCAGATCTGAGGCAGAGAGTATGGCAGCCTCCCTAATTTGGGATATATTGTGGCGTGATGCTGCTTTTGCGGGCAATTCCACGGTATTGCCTGCCAATCTCTGTTAGACTAAGTAAGATGTCTCTCATATTTTTGCCCGCCTGACAGGCCGTGCCCGCAGCGCATGCTGCGTCTTTTACGCGCTTAGAGTGCGTAACTGCAAAGATCCCCGCAACGCGGTGAGCGCTGTGGGGAGCGGCTGCACTGCACCAGACGCCCTTGTGTCAGGTCGTTATACATGCAGTGACCACTAACACCACTTAAGCTGGGTCTCTTACAGATGTAGGTGGTAGGGCGTGGCCTAAGCTGCTAGCAAATGACAGCAATGAGCACGAATCTCGCTCTTTATCCTGTTTTCCCACAGACATAGCCTTAGGTGGTGATCACAGCGCTGGCCATGGCCAGTTCCATGGCACTGACCGTGACTATGCCACGACTGAGGGCGCGGTTCGTAAGCACAGGTAAGCGCAAGAGCTCCTGACACGGATCTGATCATGAGTTGAGCCGCAGTTAGGGTAGCACCGCAGCACCCATAATCCTGAAAGTAGGCCCACAGGCAATGGGTTAGCACCTCTTAAGTCTTTGCTGCTACTGCTAACTCCTAAGAGTGTGCTTTTGGTGTTCACTACCCGAGGCGGTGCGCACAAAGAGCTGAGGTTGACGCCATAACTACAGAGATTACAGAGGCAATGGCCCTCTGTGGCAATGCGCCTAAGTGAGAGACTACGGCTTGTCAGCCATCTTGGCCCCATGGCTCTCCTCTGTGGCTTAACCTGAAGAGGTTAATCTCAAGCAGCGGTAGCGGCTTAAGCCGAAACGGCTTAGGCCGAGCTTAAGCAAGGCCGCAGAGGCAGGTAAGTTAGGATGGCTGCGCCAGAGGCGGAGGTTGTACTGAATGATGGAAAAGTCATTTCTCTCGCTTTTTCTCACGCGCTTTATCGTCTCCATGCTGGTCATTCTGGCCATCTTTGCGCTCTTTGTGTATCAGCGTGTCGAGACCTCGCGTAATATGGCCATTACCATTGGCCAAGAGTCCCTCTCGCACGTCGAAACCAGCCTCAATCACATCATTGATAAGACCAACCTCATCGAAGGTTTTCTCCACGCCGTAGGTGAAGACGCCATGAAGAAAATGGCCGAAGGTGATGGCTCCTATCTCTCCTCTGAATTTGACCGCATCGCTGCCACTATCTGTGACAACAAAGCCATTCTCTCTTTAGAGCTGATCCCTGGCGGTGTCATCAAATACTCCTATCCCCACACCCCTAACCTCGATGTCATCGGTACTAATGTTTTTCAATTTGAGCACAACTCCGGTGCTGGCGCTAACTTCTCGGTAAAGTCAGGTCTTATCACCATTGATGGCCCCATCCCGCTGATGCAAGGCGGCGCGGCCTTAGTTGCGCGCAATCCGGTGTACTACGATAATGGCGAGTTCTGGGGGTTTATCGCCATCCTCATGCGCATCCCTAACATCATTGAGCCCTTAGGATTAGACGACCTCACCTCACAGGGCTATGAGTTTGAGCTGCACTTTGTGTCCCCTGAAGGTATCCAGATTGTCTCCTCGACGCTGCACGGTCAAGACATCTCGGATACAGTGGTGGTGACGCATATCATCGCCGGACGTACCGCCGAGCTGTTCTTAGTCCCTGTAAATGGCTGGGTCACCATTGGTGACTCCTCTTACGAGCTTATCTTCTTTCTCTTAGTGACCTTTGTCATTGCCTATCTTTTAACGCGTAATCGCGTCGCCTCCTTAGAGCTGGTAAGCTCCCTCGAAAAAGAAAAGCACCTGCGTATGGTCACGGTACAGGCTTACAAGGAAGCCGAGCAAGCCAATACCGCCAAAAGTGACTTCTTAAGTGCCATGAGCCACGACCTGCGCACGCCAATGAATGCCATTATTGGCCTGTGTACGCTCTTAAAGCGCGATAACGATAAGCCACAAAAGGTGCTCGATTACGTACAAAAGCTCACGGCCTCCAGTCAGCATCTCTTAGGTCTGATCAATGACGTGCTGGACATGTCTAAGATCGAGAGCGGTAAGGTCGCCCTCAATGTCCGTGAGTTTTCCCTTGCCAGCCTCATCGACGGTATCAACACCATTGTCCGGCCGCAGGCCCGTGCGCGTAGTCAGGTCTTTGAGATTGTGGTCAACCACATTGAGCACGAGTTTCTCATTGCCGACGACCTGCGCATTAACCAGATCCTCTTAAACCTGCTCTCCAATGCCGTTAAGTACACGCAAATTGGTGGTCATATTCGCCTGACCGTAACTGAGCACGACATGCACTCGCCAAACATTGCCAGCTTCTCCTTTGAGGTGGTGGACAATGGTATGGGCATGTCCAAGAGCTTCTTACGCCATGTCTTTGAGCCTTTTGTGCGCTCAGAAAAAGCCATGTCCTCGGAGATCCAAGGCACGGGCTTAGGTATGACCATTACCAATAACTTAGTGCAGCTCATGGGTGGCACCATTGATATCGACTCGATCGAGGGGCGCGGCACTAAGGTTCTGGTCAATCTTACCCTCAAGATTAAGCACGAAGAGGTCAAAGACAGCGAGTTCTTTAAGGCGCAGGGGATCTCCCATATCCTGCTCATTGATGATGAGTTTGCCGTCAGCCAGTCGGTTACCACGACCATGGCCGAGGCGGGGGTGAACACCCTGAATGCGCTCAATCAGCAGGGGGCGTTAGAGCTCTTAGAGCAGAGCGAGCGGGAAAAGGAGCCAATTGATATCATCCTGCTTGACCTCAAGTTACATGAGGAGAATGGTCTTGATGTGGCTAAGGCCATTAAGCAGACCCGCTTTAAGGACGTGCCGATCTACATCCTGACCTCGTATGACTACTCTGATATTGAGGTCAAGGCCATCGACATTGGCATTAAGGGCTTTATCATGAAGCCGCTCTTTATCAGCAACCTCAAGATGGCCATTGAGAGCACGATTGATAAAGAGAGCTCCATTGCCGAGGTGGCTCAGGATAGTGTGCTCTCGGGAATGCACATCTTAGCGGCGGAGGATAATGAGCTGAACTCGGAGATTCTCATCGATCTCTTAGCGATGCGTGGTGCTACCTGTGTGGTGTGTAAGGATGGTGAGCAGGTAGTAGAGGAGTTTGCCCGCGCCAAAGAGGGACAGTACGACTTCATCCTCATGGATGTGCAGATGCCAAAGAAGAACGGCTTAGAGGCGACGCATGATATCAGAGCCTTACAGCACCCACAGGCACAGACTATCCCGATTATCGCGATGACGGCTAATGCCTTTTCTGAGGATGTAAAGGCGTCTTTTGATGTGGGCATGAACTGCCACATCTCTAAGCCTTTGGATATGAGTATCCTCGAGAACTTTATCCACTCCTTATCGCGGGACGAGAAGGGACACCTCGTGGCGCAACCTTTTAGCGCCTTTGAAGCCAATGCCGAGGTCAAGGTTGCGACCAATGATAAGCAGCAACGTGTGGGCATGATACCAACTATGGGCAGCTCTCCTGATGCAGACGCTGCCGACGCTGCTCATGCTGCAAACGCCGACAATGCGGCCCAAGAGGCAGATGCAGTACAGAACACTAACACTAAAGCCTCAGCGCCAGCTATGGCCGAGGGAGCACAATCGGAGGATGCAGCTGCCTCATCTTTGTTGTCGTCTGCTGTTGCTGACCATAGCCATACAGAGCAGAGCGCCGCGCAAAGTAGCGTAGTACAGGTGCAGGAGGTTGTTGCCAGCGACAGTGCCGCTGCTACCACTACGGAGCAAAGAAAATAAGGGTTGTACGCAGAGATTGCGGCGAGGTAGACAGGTGGACGGGCGTTTACGGCCGCAAGAGCGGGTGCCTTTAAGCTCATGGCGCTGTACGGCGCGGTGGTAGTGCAAGCGAGGCAAGAGCAGCTAAGCTGGCTAAGCGTAGCTTCAGTCTCCGCAAAGGCGCTGTATACGGGCTAAAGCAGCTATGCTTTGCTACGCACAATGAGCCATCGGGGTAGGGTAGGTGGATACCCATGGCCACCCACCGCACAGGTCGGATCTTTTTGCGTCAGGTGGTAGCTTCAGTGGGTGGGTTGGGTTCTACCTTAGGGGAGATCGTTTTGCGGATACCAGCGCGTTGCTGGCAGAGTGGAGGAGGTATGCGCGACTCACATTGTCATTTGCTTTTAGGGTGTGATTCCAACTTGCCAAGCAAGCCTATGGGCATGGCTCCGAGCCGCTTAGCAGCATGGCCGCACCGCATAAACTCCATAGAGGCAGATAAGGCTGCTTCTGACGCTTCTTTGTGGTTGGATTCTCCGTGCTTGGCAGAGTCCGACATCGCAGCAGCCATTGCCGCCACATGGCCGCAGCTACCAGTAGCAGTCTGTGCCCAGAGTGCAGAGCTTATCCACGCACTGTGGCTAGAGTTTACGCTGGCGTGGCTGCAAGGTGATACTGTGCAGGAGCGGCTCTTATCTTTTGTGCGCGCAAAAGCGGCAGGCGTGAGTGATTTCTGCCTGCAGAGCACCTGCTGTTTGGACTTTTTAGTGACAGCACTGACGCTAAAGCGCTTAGCGGCGCGAGATGGTATGAGTGGTAAGTGCAGCGCAGCCTCCGCCGCAGTCGCCACTACCACTACTGATGGTGAGCAGAGCGCTGCTTTGCCTGCTGCTGATGATGTAGGGGCAGAGCTAGCGGCGTTTCCATCGCGCTGTCAGCTGTACACGGGCATTCATCCGCTCTTTATCGTGGCTGATGCAAAGGAGCAAGAGCAGGAGCTGCGCTGGTGGAGTGAAGCCATTGTAGGTAACGCGGCCGCATGGGGCTGTGCGGGTATTGGCGAGATTGGCTTAGATGCCCGTAAAAGTGCTCCTGACATGCAGTACCAGTTGCGGCTCTTAGAGCAGATTCTCGAGAGTACTGTAGCTTTACAGCTACCGTATTCTTTTCACTGTGTGCGTGCTCATAATGAGCTCTTAAGGCTGCTCAAGCGCTTTAGCCGTAACCATAATGGTCTACGCGGTACTATTCATGGCTTTAATCAGAACGCCCTCATTGCCGCGCAGTATGTGGAGCTGGGATTTAGTCTCGGCTTAGGGCCAGAGATCCTACGTGAGCACAATGCTCCCAAGTTTAAGCAGCTTGTGGCGGCGGTACCGGCGTCAGCTCTGGTAGTAGAGACTGACTTCTCAGGTGGCAGCGGCAATGGCTATGAGGGCACGGTCTTAGCGGCTGTGACGGCTAAGTTAGAGGCGTGGCTGCATCAGCAGTAGCAGTGTGACCCCCTATGAGGTGCAGAGGACTCAGAGCAGAGGCACAAGAGCTAACAAGTGGAGCGGGCAATACGCTGCTGCCAACGTAGGCAAGGCTGGTACAGAGCTCAGTTTGGGGCGGCAGCTTGTCATCTGCGGCAAAAGTCGCTAGGCTAAAGCCTCCTTACACACGCATTGCGTTGCCTTGCTTTGCAGCTTAGCTGAGCGACGCCACACCACCAGCGCCACGCACCAGCCACGTGTGCAGCTATCCCGAGGGGATAATGGTTTTCTCTCTGCGTTTTGTCGACCACTGCGGTCGATGCTCTCTTAGAGGTGGCTGGTTACTATCACCACAACTGTCGGCGTGCTTTCTGCCCTGTTTACGCCTCAGATGAGGCGAAATTACCACAGGAAACTTGAGCGTTAGGGCAGTGATCGCGTCAAGATGCGGCTAAGCTCTAACGAGAGCTGTGCCCTGCACTGACACCGTGTACCGTGCTTTATGCGGGACGCTGCGCATAAAGGTGCTCTTTGGTAGCGTTTTAGGCCGTAGCGTTTACACTGGCGTATGCTCTGAAGCTGAGAGCAGAAGTGCGCTACCCAGCGCAGCACACGCTGAGCTGTGCGCTGTACAGCGCAGCTGTGCGTAGCAGTGGCAGTGAGCGGCTCTACGCTTTGCTGTGTGTGCTTTTGTTAGTTTAGTCCTGTGGGGCGGTAAGCCCCGCTGGGGTACAAGAGGAGCCCCTGCTGGGGGCAGATGAGGTCTCAATGCAGCAACTGTTTTTTGTCTTTCCTCAGCAGGGTGAAAAGGCTCTCTCCACCGCCGATTGTGAAGCCTTACTGCAAGAGTACCGTGATCTCATGCATCTGCCAGCAAGTGCTACAGAAAAGCTGGTCTTTAAGCACGATGATCCGGACTTTACTTATGCCTTAATGCTCTTAAAGCAGCCTGTAAGTGCGGAGATTGAGGCCAAGCTTAAGGCTTTTACCCTTGAGCATAAGCGCTGTGATGTGCTCTTTAGTGAGGACTTTCCTTGCTTTGGGGAGCGTGACCCACGTGATGGCGCCTTGGTAATGGATATGGACATGACCACGGTGCAAATTGAGGGTATCGACGAGATAGCCCGCTGCTTAGGCGTGTATGACGACGTGGCGGCGGTGACCAGTGCAGCCATGCATGGTCATTTAGAGTTTAGCGAGTCGCTGCGGCGGCGTGTGGCTTTACTCAAGGGTGGTGATGCAGCCTCGGTCTTAGCGCACGTAAAGACCATTATGACGGAGACCTCGGGCCTTGCACAGTTAATGGCTTACTGCCAAAAGTTAAAGCCACACTTTAAGACCTGTATTGCCTCTGGTGGCTTCCATGAGCTGATCTCTGTCATTGACCACAAGTACGGTCTTGATCTCATTGCTGCTAACCGCTTAAAGGTGGATGCCGAGGGTAAATTCACCGGTGAGGTCGATGGCCCCATTGTCGATGGGCAGGCTAAAGCCAATCTGGTACGTACCTTAAAAGAGCAGTATGGCGTGGCGCAAGAGCGCATTATCGTGATTGGTGATGGTGCTAATGACCTGCTCATGATGAGTGTGGGCGGTTTAGGTATCGCTTACCACGCTAAGCCTGCGGTGCAGGAAAAAGCACGTAATGTCATCAATATCGGTGACTTACGTGCGGTAGCAGTACTCTTAGAGCTGCGCGCGGAGATCTAAGCGCTTCGAGGCTGTATCTGCCTTAAAGGCAGGACGTTTCTCAAGTTTTGGAACAAGTGATCTCATAAGTGACGGCGGCAGAGGTGAGTGCTGGCAACAGCCTACACCTCGAGATAAATGGGGCATGTTAGCTTGAGCCTATCGTAGGACGGTGCACCATGATTACCCTAAGGTTCGTCATCTCTTAAGGCAGTCGTTCCTACCTTGAGGTGTAAGCGTGGGTGGCACCACTACCACCACTACCACCTGCAACACCGCAGGTGGTATCTCGAGATGCATGCGCAGCGTCGTAGTCACGTCTGACGGCGTTAGCTTGAGCGTGGCTCCGTGGTCACACGCAAAGTAACATCAGCTAACGGCTTCCAATCACAGCTTGCTGCTTGTGTGGTTATTATTGTTGTCGGTAGAAAAGAGGAAAAGCTCCCATGGCTAAGGCCAAGACTGCTTTTGTATGCACCAACTGCGGCGCTGAATACTCGCGCTGGCAGGGCCAATGCCGCCAATGCGGCGAATGGAACAGCATTGAAGAGGTGCATTATTCCTCCTCAGGTGCCGAGCGCACCGTCACGCGTGCTGCTTCCCTAAGTGGCTTTGCGGGCTTAGCCGATGGTAAGGTTGAGAACCTCTCTGCCGTCAAGATTGCGCAAACGGTGCGTATGCCTACGGGCTATAGCGAGTTTGATCGCGTGCTAGGTGGTGGCATTGTCCCTGGCTCCGTGGTGCTCATTGGTGGTAACCCTGGTGCAGGTAAGTCCACGCTCTTATTGCAGACGGTGTGTAAGCTCTCATCCCAGACCAGAGTGCTCTACATTACGGGGGAGGAGTCATTAGAGCAGGTAGCCATACGCGCCCAGCGCTTAGCGCTGCCTACAGAGCGGGTACGTATTGGTGCTGAGACCTCAATCGACAACATTATCTCCATTGCGCTGCAAGAGCAGCCAGCAGTACTGGTAGTGGACTCGATTCAGGTGATGCACGTTAATGACGTCGACAGCGCCCCTGGTGCTGTCACGCAAGTACGTGAGAGTGCGGCGGCCTTAACGCAGTTTGCCAAGCGCTCGGGTATTGCGGTGTTTCTCGTCGGTCACGTCACCAAAGAGGGTAGCCTCGCAGGCCCAAAGATCTTAGAGCACTGCGTGGACTGCTCGGTGATGCTGGAAGCGGGTAATGACATGCGCTTTCGTACTCTGCGCTGCCATAAGAACCGCTTTGGTGCCGTCAATGAGATTGGCGTCTTTGCCATGACCGATAAGGGCTTACACGAGATTAAGAACCCATCGGCTATCTTCTTAAACCGTCAAGAGAAAGTAGCACCTGGCTCGCTTGCTACCTGTGTCTGGGAAGGCACCCGTCCGCTCTTAGTGGAATTACAGTGCTTAGTGGACTTATCGCAGTTTGGCAATCCCCGCCGTTTAT
Source organism: uncultured Succinivibrionaceae bacterium (assembly GCA_949286015.1). Taxonomy (GTDB): domain Bacteria; phylum Pseudomonadota; class Gammaproteobacteria; order Enterobacterales; family Succinivibrionaceae; genus Anaerobiospirillum. The sequence goes on from CASEBB010000057.1 coordinate 42,698, forward strand.
CCTTAGGTACCGACGGTGCCCGCTTATCGATGCTCTTATCGGTGTTACACCGTCATGCTGGTATCCAGCTTGCCGATCAGGACGTCTTTGTGAACGTGGTAGGTGGTGTCAAGATCGATGGCACCAGTGCTGACGTGCCGCTGATTCTGGCTTTGCTCTCGTCCTTTACCGAGCGTCCGATTGAGCGCACTACCATTGCCTTTGGTGAGATTGGCTTAACGGGAGAGATCCGTCCGGTGCAGTCGGGCTTAGAGCGCTTAAACGAGGCCGAGAAGCAGGGCTTTATGCGGGCGATTGTGCCTTTTGATAACGCCCCGCGTAACACCACAAAGGTGGGCAATATGGAGATTGTGCCGGTGCGCAATATTCAGGAGCTGGTCGATCTGGTTTAGTCGGGGTGGTTGGGGCTGCCCCAATTCACACCATTGTGCATTGCGCGCGTCGCGTAATGGGCTTTTGGGGCGCCTAAGGGGCATTGGAGCCATGAGAGCGCGGTGAGGAACAGAGCGTAAAGAGTGGCAGCTGAGGCCTCTGCTAACTGGTCACAACAGAGTATTATCCATCCCGACCCGAGCGCGCTCTAGACGCCAATCTCCTTGTTTTACCGATGGTACCTGCTTGCGACCAGTACGGGCGATGACCACTTAGAGGTCATTTGGGGCTAACCACCGCAATCACCACCGTAATTGCCCGCCCAGCGTGCTTGCTGCTCTGTTTACCCTCTGGTAAGGCCCAATACACATGAGAGCTTGCGTGTAAGGGCCATGGCTACATCAAGCGGCGGCTTAGGGTAGAGTTACTCCAAGGTGGCACAAGACCGCACATGGCGCCTTATTTTCATCCCGAGAAGAGAGCGCTTACCACCGTAAGTGCGTCTCTTCTTGTTTTTGTGGCATGTTGTGTAGTCTTTGGATTAAAATGCCACATAAAACCACAAATAAGCAACTTGCAGCATGAAGCTGCAAGTAAGCATCACCCTCTAGAGTTTGCGGCTATCAGTATTAACGCGCTAAAGCCATAGCACCATCCTGCTTTCTTCATAAGTGCCACACCGCTCACAAAACCACATAAAAATGAAAAGATATTGTGTTGTTTTCTGTTGATTCGTGCATAATAGCCCTGATCAGAAAGCTCAAGCCACAAGCACCGCGCGGCATCGCGCTCAGCAACGCGCTCGCTTGGGGGATAGCTTTCTTTGGGATGCAGAGATGGGCGTAGAGTTCAGCACTGTGAAGCGTAGCCTATCTCTCTTTGGGGTTTTAGTCACGAGGTTTCACATGCCAGCACGCATCATCTTGAACGGTACTTCTTATCACGGTAAGGGCGCCATTAGCGCCATTGTGGATGAGGCTAAGAGCCGCGCTTTTAAGAAAGCTTTCCTCTGCTCCGATCCTGATCTGCTCCGCTTCCACGTGACCGATAAGATCACCGCGCTCTTAGACGCCAATGGCATGGCCTATGAGATCTACTCCAACATCAAGGCCAACCCATCCATTGAAAACGTCCAGACGGGCGTCGAGGCTTTTAAGAAGTCAGGTGCTGACTACATCATTGCTGTGGGTGGTGGTTCTTCGATCGATACCGCCAAGGCCATTGGTATCATCATCGCTAACCCAGAGTTTGAGGATGTGGTCTCCTTAGAGGGTGTGGCTCCAACTAAGACCCCATGCGTCCCAATCATGGCGGTACCAACTACCGCTGGTACTGGTGCTGAAGTTACCATCAACTACGTGATCACCGACCCAGACAAGAAGCGCAAGTTTGTCTGCGTCGACCCACACGACATCCCTGTGATCGCCATTATCGATCCTGACATGATGATGTCGATGCCAAAGGGCTTAACTGCTGCCACTGGTATGGACGCCTTAACCCACGCCATTGAGGGCTTAATCACCAAAGCCGCGTGGGAAATGACGGACATGTTCCACCTCGAGGCTATTAAGCTGATCGCCGAAAACTTACGTGACTCGGTTGAGGGCAAGGAGAGTGGCCGTGCGGCTATGGCCTTAGCGCAGTACATCGCGGGTATGGGCTTCTCCAATGTGGGCTTAGGCATCGTCCACTCTATGGCCCACCCATTAGGCGCTGTCTATAACACCCCACACGGTGTAGCTAACGCTATCATCCTGCCAACCGTAATGGCCTACAATGCTCCAGCTACTGGCAGCAAGTACCGCTTAATCGCTCAAGCCTTTGGTGTAGACACCACCGGTATGAGTGAGGAGCAGTACCGTCAGGCTGCGGTTGATGCCGTGCGTAAGCTGGCTCAGGATGTGGGCATCCCTGCTGACCTGAAGGAAATCGTTAAGCCTGAGGATGTGCAGTTCTTAGCGGAGTCGGCTTTTGCTGATGTCTGCACTGGTGGTAACCCTCGCGATACCTCGGTAGAGGAGATCGCTGAGCTCTATCGTTCTCTGTTGTAATCCAAAACACACACTGACAGGCAGCGTTAAGCGTTGCCTGCTATTTTCAGGGGCGTCTCAGTTTAGGCTGCGACGCCTTTTTTGCTTTTGGCGTGTCCTGTGGTGAGTGCTTGCTCTGCCCTGATCTTTAGGGTAGGTGTCCCAAAAAGCCAATTCCCAAGGAGGCAACTGCCTACAATAAGGTGTCTTACCCTGAGAGTTGGTATTTGCTGAGACGCTACTCTCGAGATAAGGCGCCGTCAGGCGCTTTTTAGAACCTATCTTTAGGGCTGCCGAGTAACCTTTTCCCTTGAGGTAATAGCGCTGTTAGGCGCGGCGCTGACTACATTCCCAGCGTCGCTAATGGTTGCTTTGTGGAGAGGTGGCTTTGACCTAGAGTTGTCGGCGCATGCCCCACTCGTAAGAGTGGGGGTAGCCGACATTTAGTATTGGGGCTTTAGCCAAGCACAGCGTACACACATCCTCAGCCTTTGAGGGATCGTTTTGTGGTACCAAGCACGTAATAAAGGAG
>CASEBB010000058.1 GCA_949286015.1 uncultured Succinivibrionaceae bacterium
TCTTTTATGGTTATTGTTTAGGAGGCATTGTGTCTATAGCAAACTGCGATGTCAAGCTTTTTCCCGTATTTAAGGGCGTACTAAGTGGTCAGCCCTGAGGGCAGCGAGCACAGCACAAAGGGGCGTAAAGAATCCCAACATTGTGTCTGCTGCTCTGCTGCGCAGCACAGCCAACGCCTTTCCTCCAAGCACACTCCTCACAAAGGCCTCCAAATGGAGGCCTTTTTGTTTTCTGGGCTCTAAAGGCCCTGCGCATTGAAGCCCACCAGCCCCACACACCACGCCCGCCATGCTCACCACGCCTTGCAGAGCGACTTCACCATCACCCCAAAAACAAAAAAGGCCTGTCTCTACAGACAAGCCCCTTTTGCGTTGCACTTACCTTACAGCAGTACGCCGTGCTGCACTTTACTCACTCTGCTGTTGTGCAGAGAAAGCATAGCCCTGACGGTTGCTCTCGCGCTGCGCATCATCCTGAGCCTTTAACTTGTCCATGATGACGCGATTCTGCTCATCACGGATCTCCTCAGGAATCTGATCCCAAGCCTCCTTAATTGGAGTAATGAGCTTAATCACCTCATCTAATGGCGCGGTGTCGTTGGTGATGTTAGCCTCGTTTAAGCGGCTCTTCATGTACTCGTACAGGCCAATGATGCGGTTACCCAGCTCCTCGTCATAGGATGGGTCAATAGCGCCCTGCAAGCCGTTTAAGATGCCTACCGCCTTGGAGATAAACTTGGCACGGTTGGCTGGATCATTAGACTGCACATAGCCCTTTGCTTGATTGATGCGCTCAATTAAGCCCTCAAACAGCATCTGGGTAATGCGATAAGGGGTAGCTACCAGCATTTCTGCTTCGAGCTTTGTACGATTGTAAGCCTTGATGTTACGGCCGTACATTGGATTCTCCTTTGAAATCTAAAACCAGCTCAATCCCTACGGTAAGAGCAACGTCTTGCAGTAGCTATAGCCATGCTCTCCCACTGTGTAAAATGCGCGAATTCATAGCCTTGAGCAAGAGTCATTATACGCAAAGAAACGGCACAAGAATACGCTTGAGTGCAGTGCTGGCGCTCAATAGTGCACTTTTCTTTTAATCTGCGCTAAAACGCACAAAACCGCCACTGTTCCCTCTTGCAGAGAACAAATGGCGGTCGCAGGCTTAATGCAGAAACAAAGTTCTTGCCATGGGACTAAAGTGCCCACAATCTCGTGCTTACACCAGATCGTCAATTACCGCACCACGTAAGCTCTCATCGGCAGGAGCGTTTGATACGGCCTTGAGCTTTGGATCACGCACCATATTGTCGTGAGCCATACGCTGCTCGTAGTTGTTAATGGCCTCCTGCACGCGCAGGAACTCATCCGATGGGATCTGGCGAATAATCTCATTGGACTGAGAATCGACCACGTTAATCACATTGGCGTCATCAAAGTCGTTGGCGGTATCAAAATGCAGGGAGATCTGCTTTTGATTGAGCTCTGCGATGTAATTCTTGGCCTTAGCGAGAGCCTCTTCTTGACGCTGCTCAGCAGCCTCAGCTTGACGAGCATCTTGTTCGGCCTTCATCTGCTCGTAAATGGCGCTCATTTCAGGATCGCGGCTCAGGCGCTTTTCGAGTCGGCTCAGCGCATTACTCTCCTCTGGGGCTTGGCTCACGGAGCCAGAACCAGATGAGGTAGGAGCCGCACTCGCAGCTTGAGAGGCAGCAGAAGAGGAATCTCCAGTAGTCTGCTGCACAGCATTAGCACTGACAAAACCGCTTGGTGCTTTAGGTGGCACTGTCGAAATACTAGAGACCGAGGTGCTAACCTTAGCGGTTTTATCGTCAATAGCAACGGCAGGTTTTACCTCTACCTTTTTAGGGCTTACAGCGCGTGCGGTCTTTTCGACATTTGGCACTGCACCTAAGGCAACCTCCGCCTGCATACTTGCATACATATCTTCATCTCCGGTTACAGCCATGCTGTGTTTGCAATGACCCAAAGCTCAACGCAAAACCTTGCTCTTTCTCCTTTGTTACGCAAGGTCACGGGGGTATGCACTTACCTGTGGACTTAACAGGAGCAACAAACAGCAAGTTGATATTGATCAACGAATGTCTGCAAAGCAGCCTATACCAATGTATAGACTCCTCAAACGAGCGACAAGGGATGGACAGCAGGAGAGGCTCGAAGAAAGGCACACCGGAGCTCAGGCCGTGGCCATCCTCCCATTACTTCAAAGCGCTGCCAACAGGTCACATCGTAGCTTACACCAAAAGTGGCAAAGCCTATACCCAAAAGCCATAAGATGCACTAGAGCCCAAGCAAGAGGGCATCTTGCTGGTTGTTTTACTCGGCGTGACACCTTATCGCTAAGGTCAAATCAGGGAGGTGCATGTGCAACCTGCAAATTACCCTTTTTGACCAGAACTTATAGCGGCCTAAATCCGGATTTCTTAAATCACTGCACGCTTCTTCAGGTTGTACAGAGAGCCCCAGCTATACTGCATAAAAAGGCTTATTTAAGCGCTTTCTACCCTATGGAAGAGCTCTAACGTGAAGAGGGGGCAACACGGTACAACTTGCTATTTTTGAGCGTGGTCGCATTTCTTGTGCAGCAGCCGCTGCGGCCGTGGCAAGATCTATCCTCAGCTCTTGCTGACTTAGCAATGGTAGTACGGCAAAGCATCGCTACAAGGTAATGCCCTTAAGCTTACGCCTCAAGCTAAGCTGATCTTCACCAAACGCGCTCCATAGGTGCTGCCCTCATCGTAACGCCCTCACAGCACCATCAGGGATATCAGAGAGCTCCCTACTCCCCACACCAACAGCTATCTACCATACATCACATCGCAGCGATGAGCTTACTCAGCTGCGGGCCTTATTCCTAAGCCCAGACCACCTACTCACCACCAAGGCTTTATGTTGCTCTTGGTGTGCGTCCATGCCCTTTGGGAAAGTGCTGTAAGTGGCAGCTATAGCGCTTACAAGCTGGTTTGGCGCATCTTAATCACCAAGAGGGATGTGTTGCTGAGGCTTTGAGCTGAGCTGTCAGCTCTTAGGTTCGCAGGTATGGCTCACCACCCTCCCTCATTCTGCGCTTACAGCCCTCTCACCTTCTGATTTCACGTGAATCACTGCACCTCATAAAGAAAAAAGGCAGCCCTAAAGCCGCCTCTTTCCTTTCCTGATATCGCAGCAGCTCCTTAGGAAGCTGTAGCACTAAGAGATGTAGTCAAACAGCGTCGAGGAGTGCACGATGTTGTAAGACTGCTGCGCCACCTGCAACGCATTGTTAGCCAGCACTAAGTCCGAGACCGCTTGGAAAGCATCAATCTCCGTGACGTTAGCCTTAGCCTCAGACTTAATCAGGCTCAGGTTCTCGTTGGAATCGATAATGGCTTCGATGTTAGCGCCACGAGCACCCACATAACCACGGTACTGGTCAACTTGGGTCTTAGCAATGCTAATGGTCTCCTGCATGCGCGCTAAGTTGCGGGTCAGCTGCGCATTGCTCATTGGGTTGCCATTGCTATCAGTGGCCTGACCATAATCACTGGATGGCACTAAGAGGTCATCAATGATGTTGGAGAGCTGATTTAAGATGTTGTCCTGCTCGGGAGCCTGCAGATCAAAGCTGATCGAGCCAGTAGCACCAGCCGCGTTGTAATCAAAATCAGATGGCAGAGTAAACTCCATACCCTGCGTGACGATACGACCATCTTTGATCTGGCCACTATCTAAAACATCACCATTAGAATTTACCAGCTCAAAATCGCTGCCAGTAATGTTAATGGTAAAGGTGTTGTTAGCGGTGCCAGCAATGGCAATATTGAAGTTGTAGTTGTCCTCGTAGAAGGCCTTGAATTGATCGTAGTCATCCACTGCTGAGTTATAGCCTGCAGAAGTATTGGTTAACTGCGTGCCATCAGCATTATTAAAAGTGCCGTTGTCACCGCCAAAGTCATAAGCCAGCATGCAGTTCTCAAAGATATTGAGGCCGCTGTCAGTGGTCTGTACCTTAATCGTTGGCGATACCATCACGTACTTGTTAGAGCCGTCAGCTTGGCAGATGTAATTGCCATCAGAGGTTAAGCGGTACGTCGGCTCGGAGCTGTTAGCGCCGGAGAAGATGTAATCACCCTCGGCGTTCTTGGTGTTCATCAGATCAAAGATCTGCGCCTGCGTCTGCTTGATGTCCTCAGCTAAGGCTGCACGCGAGCTGTCATCAATGGTGCCGTTAATGGCTTGAATGAGGCGAGTCTGAATGCTGGAAAGCGCATCCCAGATTTGGCCTAAAGCCGTTTCCTCTTGGGAGAGGGTATCTGCTACGATGCTGGCATTAGTAGAGTACTGCTCGTAGGCCTGAATGTCCGACTCGTACTTAATGCTGGCGGCCATGCCTGCTGGGTTCTCACCCGCAGTCTGGAACAGCTTGCCGGTGTTGTAACGCTGCGAAGCTAGGTCAACACGGCCATTAGCCGTCTGCAAATAGTTCAGATGATTCTGATACTGCATTGCAGTTGAAATACGCATGGTAATGCTCCTTTGCTCTTCTCAAGCTGCAACTTAACTACATTAAGGCACTAAGCAGCGAGTTGAAAACCGTTTGTGAGGCGCTAATGATGCGCGCGCAAGCAGAGTAGGACTGCTGGAAACGAATGAGGTTGGCCGCCTCTTCATCGAGGTTGACGCCCGCAGCCGACGAGAAGAGATTCTGGCTCTGCTCATACTTGGCCTGAGCTGCCTTTAAGTCCGTGGTAGCAGACATCACCGTCGAACCTACCGCACTGGTTAAGTCCGCATAGGCCTCAGTAAAGGTGGTGCGCACCGACTCGGTACTAAAGACCAGATCCTCTTGCTGCAACTGCGCTAAGAGGTTACCGTTAGAGTTGTCGTTATAGCCGTCGGTGTTCATCTCAAGGTAGAACGACGAGCCATTTTGCACGGTACCAGTGAAGTTGACGTCGTAGTTAGGAAAGCCATCTGCTACCGGAATATCCCAAGTGGCGTTAGCAAAAATGCTCTGGCCATTACAATCAGCAGAAGCTGCACCTAAGCGCACAGGATTGACTGGGTTACCATCAGCATCAAAACTGTCGGCGTGATAAATCACATACTCGCCTTGTGGGTTGGCAGCAGAGGTCTCAAAGCACACATAGTTTGGCGCATTATCCGTGAATTGGGCGTAGCCATTTGCATCGACATACACACCAAACATATCGCTGTTAGCAACGGTGTCAGAGCCATATACACCGACCAGCTCCGCCACCGCGTTACCCGCGTGGCCATTGGTGTGCACACGCACCGCTGAGGAGAAAGCAAACTCTTCAGGCTTGGTGATGTTGAGCTTAATGTTATAGCCCGCATTGAGCGTTGGCTGGGCCTTGAAGATCAGCTTGTCACCGGTGTCAGCACGCATCTGATTTGCCGAATGATCAAATCGCAGCGTAATACCGTGTCCCTCTAAATGTATCTCTAAAGGAACATCATCCGACGCAGGATCGTTAGGATCCAACGCAGCATTAATATCATCAGTGTTAAGCTTGGTGCGGTTACCATCACCATCAATGGTGTAGATCTCCAGATCACCATCGTCGTTAAAGGAGACCTCATAATCGCAATTGCGAATGTCAGAGCCCTCACCATCGTTGAAAACGACGGTCATGCCAAACTCAACCTTGTTGCTGCTGGCTTTCACCTCAGGAATGGTAATGAGATCCTTACCAGCCTTGTTCTCCAAGGTGATACCGCCCTTGTTCTGCTCATTCATCGCATCAGCAAAGGCTAAGGCCGTCTGACCTAAATCACGCATGGCCTGACGCATCTCGTCAGAGGCCGAAAGGTAGCCACCTAACTTGCCACCCCAGCTGCTGTGATCCATCTTGATCTCCTGCTTGGCAGGAGTCTGGAAGATGATGCTCACCTCGCGACGAGTTGGGTCAAACTCATCGGCGTGGATATCTAAAACGGCGTAAGTATCGCCGCTGGCTAAGAGCTGGCCATTACCTAAATACAGGGTGTAGCTGCCATCCTCTTCCGTGGTGACGCTCAGATCCACGTAATTAGACAGCTCGCCGATTAAGCGATCACGCTCATCCAACAGCGCTAAGCCCGATTCGCTGTTTAAGCTCTTATCCGAGAGGTTACGCACCTTCTGGTTGACGTTATAGAAGCTCTCCACTAAGTCATTGATGGTGACGACGGCATCTTCGGCTTTGGAGTTAATGTCATTGAGCTCGTTTTGGATGTTGTAGTTGAGCGTGTGGTAGCGATCAACTAAGGTCTCAAACTGCGTAAGCAGCTCTTGACGGCTAGCCACAGATGGCGTGTTCTGCACCGCAGTGTGCATCGACGAGAAGAGGCCACTCATGGCAGAGGAAATCGAGGTGTCTTCACCCGATAAGAGGTTGTCTACAGTGCTCAGACCAGTAGAGTAGGCATCGTAGAAGCCGACGTTACCTTGGTCACGGAACATCTCACGCTGCGCATACTGATCGTAGAGGCGGCGCGTAACGGTCGAGCCAATACCCCAGTCCACCGCACTGGTATAGACCAGCGTTTCCTTGCGGATATAACCGTCAGTATTGACGTTAGAGATGTTGTTGGACGTCGTACCCAACAACTGTTGCTGCGTAAGTACACCGTACTTACCAGTTTGTAACAAATCGAGCATCGTAGAATCCTAAGGTTTAGGGGCTTACTAACCTAAAGATGTGAAGACAACTAACCACAGGAAGTGGCTAGCCACGTCACGTGACCTGAGCCACGGGGGCGCACAGAGCACAAGGTCGTCAACATGTGCCTGCAAGGTGGCCAAGGGGCGTGGTGTGGAGCGGAGTGTGACTGCTTTTGCCACTAAGGGGCAAAGTGCCACGTAAGACGCGGCACGCGGCAAAACAAGATGCAACAGCAACTATAGGCAGGGCTCTGCAGCCTCAGCCTCAAAGGCCCGTCAGCACGGGACAATGCACCACTTTCTCAGAGCTACTAATTTCGCCCTGAGCGGCTTAAATATCTGCTTTAGGCAGACTACTCCACCCTGCAAAAGTGCTATTTATATGCCAGAAAAGCGATCTGGCGTGCAATGTTCTTGAGCTTGCTGGCGTAGTGTGGGTCGGTAGCGTAACCGGCCTTTTGAATCTCTTCAAAGTAGCGGTCAGGATCAAAGCTCTTATCGGCAGCGGCCGAGTAGCGCTGATTACCCGTAATGAGCTCGACATAGTCCTGCATGGACTCCAGCACCGATGGGTACGCTCTAAAGCGCGAGTTGCGTGAGACCATACGGCCGTTTTCAAATTCTGGCGAGGCCAAATCCTGATATGCGCCCTTCCACGAAGAACCGGCCTTAATACCGTAGAAGTTATTACCCTCAGGTACGTGCTTACCCCAGCCAGTCTCAAGGGCCGCCTGTGCCACCAGCACCAGCGGATTCATACCCTTACCTTCCACAGCCTTAACCGCGTAAGGCATCATCTTCTCGACGAAGTCCTCTGGGGAATCAAAGTCGCGCATCGTAGCAGGATCCGGCAGCGACGAGTAGATCTTATTTAAGTTAGCAATGGTCGCCACACCATGCTGATTGCGCGAGCTGTAAAGAGCCGATGGACGCACGCCCACCACCGCAAGGCTATCCTCAGGACGCACAGCAAAGAAGCGCTCACCATCCTCATTAATTGGGTAGCCTGCACCAGCACCAGCATTAGCACCGACATTACCTACAGCAGCATCAGGATCGACACCATCTAAGTGAGCCATTAAGCGCTTGCCCGCATCACCTAAGGTGCTGGCAAACTGCTTGGTGATCATGTAGGTAATGGAGTTTTTGTTAATGGCGGCACTGCCGGTGGCATTACCTTGCACCATGGCACCCACGCGCTGTTGCGTGAGCATGTCATCAAAGAAAGAGGAGTACTTGCTGTGCAGTGGCGAGTCAGGGTTAATGGTGTCGTTGGTCTCACGCATGCCATCGACCCAGTACTGCATGAGCATGGCTTCAAACTGCTGTGCGGCGACGTAGAGGGCTTTAGCCTGTTGCTTTTCATCGCCGTTGCCCAGCTCACGTAACTTGTTAAGGCCACGGGTATCCGCCAATAAGCCTAAGTCGGTTTGCACCTTCTGCATGCTTGGAGAACTCATATCCATGCGCGTATACCCGTATTAACCTTGGTACTTCCGTAACGCGACGCTGCACAGCTATAACGAGCCACAGGCGCGGTGCTGGGAAGTACTACAAACCTCTTAGTGACGGAGCGTGATGTCACTCTAATCTACTCTTGGCGTGCGCGGCAGCGCCAAGTAATACCTTTAGCCCCCTGCTTGGGGCCCGTGTTACCTCAAGTGCGTCTGTTTGGCCGGTGTCCTGTACACCACCTACACGCACCTGAAAAAGCCGCTTTTTACGTAACGACCATCCGTAAAAAAGTGCAAGCCATATGCCACAGAAATGGCAAAGACAAGCCGTTAGACGGCGTTAGGCAGCGTTACTGATGGTGGCTGTGCGTGCCCTTTTGTGCCGCGCCTTTCCCCAAGAAAACGCAACCTCTTTTAGGTTCTGGTGATCGATTGATGGAGGAACAGCGATAAGCAGTGCCTAGCGGAGGCACCAACAACAGCAACAACGCCATCACCTAAAAGGCAGCAGTCTGCCCCTGCTGCGTCTGCTCCCTGACCTCGGCGGTCACGATGACCTGTAGAGAGCGCAGTGGATGGTGGTGGTGGTGGTGGTGAGGGCATACCCGAGAGACTAAGGACAGCGAAACTCTGAGCGTCATAACCTCATTCCTCAGGATGATCTGAAGATTCTCACCTCCAGATGACTACCAAGAAAGTCTCCACTGGCACAAAAACTCCCAGAGCTCCTTGACACCATCAAGGGCTTAAGTTCGCGGATATGTGGTGAGGTTGGTGTAAGCGGTAGTGGTTGGATAGCGGTAGCAGTGACGGCCCAAAAGGCTGCCCCCATCCGCAAAAGTGCACGCAGAGGTGTTATAAACACCTGCCCCACTTTGTTTTTCATTTTGGTTAATGCTGCCTGCTCAGTTCTGCCTTCATGCGTTGTCATAGCGAGTGCGGTAGCAGTTACACCTGTGCAATCGCGACCACCAGACTCAAACCAGTGCACGACTCTGAACCTTTGCCACATCTTGCAGGGGTCGCAGCAGTCAGGTGACCACCAGTGTCCGCTGCTGTCAGGATGCCTGTGAGCACCGCAACCACCGACCAAGCAACCACATCTCAACAGAGCACATAATCTTCCGAGCACCGCCATCGGCAGCGTAGAGCTAAAGTCACGTCACGCCACACAGCACGCCCCCGCCCCTACTACCTCACATCTCCGCTCAAGATTGCTTAGAGCAACTCAACCAGCCATGCGTCGCAGCGCAACGCCTTGCCTTACTTAAGCCCACACCAATAACCCGCAGTACCTTGCGCTGCCTCCCTATCTCTCTACCTCGCTTGCCTTGGCGCTACCACCTGATCGTGAGCAAATCTCAAAGGAGGTAACTGCCTACAATCAGGTGTTTTACCCTGAGAATAGGAGTTTGCTCAGGCGCTACTCTCGAGATAAGGCGCCGTCAGGCGCTTTTAGGTTACATACCCTGATCAGAGCATCTTCTTATCAGAGCAGATCCCCCTACATCATCCTGCCCCTGCGCTCTTTACCCCGTCCCTCAGAACCACCTCAACGCCCATTCTTTACTGCCGTTTAGGGCAAAATTGATAACTTTGCACTAAATCTGCCCATAAGTCCTTTAGACCCCCTGAGCCCTTTTCCTTTTCCCACCTGCCTTTAGCCCATCTCTAGTGATAACCTTTTTCCTACGCATGAAGCCAAGCACCTGATGTCTATCTCTTTTGTGCTATACCCCTCCTTCTACCTTTTACAAATTACTAGATAGTAGCTTCTTTTCTCTGCACCACCGCTGCCGCAAATTCGCTCGTCACAAAGTGTCAAATTTTTGCCAAAACCCTGCACAAAAGGCGTATGATTAGGAGAATCAAATTAACTTTGCCCCCTTACTACAGGGCCCCATTTACGGCTGCAACCGCACTATCATTGCTTACAACACTTACTTTGAACATACACTTTTAAGCATTCTGTATGTTCAGATCAAGCACTCATCTTGAGTGCTTATTGCGCACTATGGTGATGGTTGCAAGGCCATCAGTTAGGGCTCTTATCTTTGCCTCGATGATGAGGCTAAGCCACGGTTCACTTTGCCTTGTCCGGCCAATAAACGTAGACACGGCAGCACTTACCAACCGTGCATCAGGGCAGCGTTAATCTGAAACATTCAGCGATCTTTATGCTGACCTCAGGGTAAGTATCGATTGTTCTGAGCTCTGCGTGTCGGTGCACTTACCACCGCGCTACGGAGCCCACTCTTCTCAGAGCGACCTACTTGCCGCGTATTGCGGACAAAACTTCATCAACCCAAGGCGCTTTTGCATGCATCCATAAACTGCATCTTGATGCGCTTTACACCCCGTAGTGGCTATGGAGAATAGCGTGCTACGGACTCTTGCCTTGGGTGCTTCATCTGCAATCTGGCAAGGCTTAAGGCCTTACTGTGCGCGTTCACTGTATGTACGCATGAAATACAGCGCTTAACTCCCAGTAAGGGCGCCTTAAGTCGCAGATAGCAGCCCAGCGCTAAGAGCGTCACCAATCGCCGACGTCTCTGTTGTCCTTGAGCGCATAGAGATTACTTAAAAGCCGCAGTCAGACCCCAGCCTCAGCCGCCGGTTGCTTTTTACAGGGAGAAGCGACGGCACTACCGAGGTTAATGTATTTGTACCGCAACTATATTTGCGCAGCAACGGTCAAGGCTAATTGGTATAGACACAGGTAAGCACACGACCTCGCACCACTTTGAGGTACGTGTCACTCCGTGCTTGAGGTTTGAAGAGCCCACGGCTCTGTAAAGCCTAAGACTCTTGAGAGTCTCAGGTTATTTACGCCCTTAGCGCGTGAAGACAGCCTGTCGCCATGACCTTATTACTTGCTGTGCCCTTCTGTCTGCAGTTGCCGTCTTTGGACGCAACTTGAGCTTAAGGTGAGGATGCTCCACGGCACTATGCACTTTAATTCTGCCGTGCGCGCACCTATGGTTAAGGCGAAAGTATGCAGTTTTCCGGAAACGTGTTGATCATTGAACATGATCAAGATAAACGCCAAGCTCTTGAGACCATCTTTGCGTTCTTAGGAGCCAGCACCCAGACGGGTGAGGTCGAGGATTGCTTGTCCTACCTTGACTCATCCTCTGAGCAAATTGACGCCTGCATCCTCGGTGCGCTCAATGGTAAAGACAGCATCACTAAGTTGCTGCCGCGCTACCCTCGTACTGCCTTTATCATCTGCGATAACTCCTTTGCCCCTACCGGAAAAGAGGACGCCAACTACATCGGCTCCCTCTCCAAAGAGCCATCGTATGATGAGTTAGTGCAGCTGCTGCACTACTGCCAATCCTTCCGCTCTATGAGTCGCTTCTCCGGCCGCTCCGATGGCCGTCGTGGCGCCTTAATTAAGCGCTTAGTCGGCCGTAGTGAGTCGCTGTGCCTCGTGCGTCGCCTCATCGAGCAAGTAGCACCTACTGACGCCAACGTCTTAATCTTGGGTGAATCCGGTACCGGTAAAGAAGTGGTAGCCCGTGCCATTCACGACCTCTCTGCCCGCGCCAAAAAGCCATTCGTGCCTGTAAACTGCGGCGCTATCCCAGGTGAACTGTTAGAGTCCGAGCTCTTTGGTCACGAAAAAGGTGCCTTCACCGGTGCTATCACCACCCGCGAGGGCCGCTTTGAACTTGCTGAGGGGGGCACCCTCTTTTTAGATGAAATCGGCGATATGCCATTTCAGATGCAGGTCAAACTGCTGCGCGTGCTGCAAGAGCGTAAGTTTAATCGCGTCGGCTCCAATAAGGTCATTAACGCCAATGTGCGCGTGATCGCCGCTACCCACCAAAACCTTGAGAAAATGGTGGCCGAGAACCGCTTCCGTGAGGATCTGTTCTACCGCTTAAACGTCTTTCCTATTGAGACCCCACCATTACGCGAGCGTGCCGACGACGTCCCTGTCTTAATTCAAGAGCTGGTCAATCGCCACGGTAAGGACAGCGATACCACCATTCGCTTTACGCAGCGCGCCATGCTGCTTTTAATGCAGAACCAGTGGAAAGGCAATGTCCGTGAGCTCTCCAACTTAGTCGAGCGCTTACTCATTCTGCACCCTAATGAGGTCGTCGATATTGGCGATCTACCAGCCAAATACCGTGGTGTTGACGTCTCTAACGATCCACAAGCCGAGCGGGAGGCCCTCTTAGAGGCCTTTACCAACACCGGTAGCTTCCGTGCCGTCGATGAAGACCTCGATATTAACTTAGACGAGCCTATCAGTGCTGCCAAAAGTGCCGAGGCCGCCGCAAAAGCCCCTCTTGCCAGTGAAAAGGGCTTAGACTTTGGTCTCCCTAGCGACGCTACCGCCTTTAGCAATGAAGCTAACGCGGAGCTGGAGCGAGCCCGTGCGCAGGCCGCAGCTGAGGCCATTGCCGCTGCCTCCAGTATCATGGCTCCCGCCCAGCCAGAGGCAGGGGTTGCCCCTGCTGTGCCACAGGCTCCTGTGGCGCCACAATCTCCGCTGGCTCCACAAGCTCCAGTTGCTCCGCAAGCTCCAGTGGAGCTGCAAGCACCTGTGCCGCCACAATCAGTGGTGCCACAGTCTGTGGTGCCGCAGCCAGTAAGCACGCCAGCAGGCGTTACGCCTTTAGCTCCTGTGGCCCCCGTAGCTCCACAGCCACCGGTTCGGCCGGTATCGCCAGTACCTCCTGTGGCGCCCACCGCGCCCACAGCTTCTGCCGCGACAGCAGTGCCTACAGCACCGTTTAACGCGGCTGCGGAGAATGCCGCTGCCGCTGCCGCTGCCGCTGCTGCTCCTGAGTATGACTACGACGAAGACGACTTTGATGACGATGATGAGGACGGCGTGCCACTTGACAGCGAGGCACAGCGTCTAGAGAGCGATTTACAGCGTGCGGCCGCTGCGACGGCACCGTCACCACTGGTGCCACCGCCACCACCTGTACGCCCCGTGCCTCCAGCACGACCAAACCCAGCACCATTTACGGCCGTACCGCCGCCACCACCAACGCCACCTGCACCTTACAGTGCGGTCGCTAAGGGGGATCAAGCCTTTAACCCACGCCTCTCCCCTGATGGCGTGAACTTACGCGGCATGATCAAAAACATCGAGATCTCAATGATTAAGCAGGCGCTGGTTCAGACCAATGGCGTGGTTGCTAAGGCCGCTGAGGTCTTAGGCTTACGTCGTACTACCTTGATTGAGAAGATGAAGAAGTACGGCATTACGGCCAATGGTTAGCTCCGCTCAGCTAAGCCCTGCTCCACCAAGCTCAGCTCAGCGCAGCGCCGCTGGGCACGGCTGCTCCGCGCTCGCTTACAGCTTACAGTGGAGCTGCCACCTCAGTAGAGCCTTGCTTGGGGCCTGCCTGCTAATGGGACGCTTTTTGCACCACCTTAGCCACCATTAGGGGGAGGAAGAACGCTTTCTGCGGGTAAGGGAAAATCCTTGGCAACTACAGCCCGTATCGCAGCACACTGGCGCTCGCCTCTTAGCACCATGTCAGCTTACTGGCGCCTTACACATGCGGGAAACGCCACGCCTCCCCCTTTCGCTCCCCCTGAAAACAACTCTGGAAGTTGCCCAGATCCGTATACGTGTCCGTGTATACGTCCCTAAGTAACGTATACCTCACCCCAAAGCTCCCCTTAACACCTAGCACCACCTGCTTTAGCCTGCGTGCTCTGCGGCACCGTCCCCACGTCAGGCACAGTAAATACGTGCTCAAGGGTGACTGGCCTTTTCTTCGCTGCGTGGCTTTGCCCACTGCTGCTCATAAAGGCACGAATAGAGTAGACACCGAATGTTAGACATCAATGCGCAAATTGCCGCCTACCTCAAAGATAAGACCATTCTGGTCACCGGCGGCACTGGTTCTTTTGGTAAAAAGTTCACCAAGACCGTCTTAGACAATTACGACGTCAAGAAGGTCATCGTCTACTCACGTGACGAGCTCAAGCAATTTGAGATGCAGCAAGCCTACAGAGATGAAAAGCGCTTGCGCTTCTTTATCGGCGATGTGCGCGATAAGGATCGTCTGGCTATGGCCTTACAAGGCGTGGATATCATTGTGCACGCCGCTGCGATTAAGCAGGTGCCAGCTGCCGAATACAACCCAATGGAGTGCATTAAGACCAACATCAATGGCGCCGAGAACGTCATTGAGGCGGCCTTAGCAACCAAGGTGCAAAAGGTCATTGCCCTCTCCACGGATAAGGCTGCCAACCCAATCAACCTCTACGGTGCTACCAAGCTGTGCTCGGATAAGCTCTTTGTGGCCGGTAACAACTTAACCGGTGATCGCGACCTGCGCTTCTCGGTAGTGCGCTACGGCAATGTAGCTGGTTCCCGTGGCTCTGTGGTGCCTTTCTTCCGCAACTTAATTGCCTCGGGTGCGACCGAGCTGCCAATTACTGATGCGGCCATGACGCGCTTTTGGATCACCTTAGATCAGGGCGTCAACTTCGTGCTGCAAAACCTCGTGCGTATGCATGGTGGTGAGACCTTTGTGCCAAAGATCCCATCGATTAAGATCACTGATCTGGCCACGGCCTTAGCCCCTAACCTGCCACAAAAGATCATCGGCATTCGTCCAGGTGAGAAGATTCACGAGGTGATGTGCCCACGTGATGACTACCAGCACACGCTGGAGTTTGAGAAGTTCTTTATCATCAAGCCATCGATCAGCTTCACGTCGCGTGTCAGCGACTTTAGCGAGACCTGCTTAGGTGAAAAGGGCCAGCCAGTTCCAGCAAACTTTGAGTACAACTCCTTTAACAACCCACACTATCTGACGGTAGAGGAGTTGGTAGAGCTGCACAAGAACATCTAAGCAGCAGGAAAAGAGGGGTGGGCTTAGGCTTCACCCCTTTTTTCTTGTCTGTGCAGTGCACTTTAGCAGCGCCGCCCCGCTCTGCTGCACAGGGCTGCGCCGCGCAGTGCCATGAGTGCTGAGGCTGGATCTTATCCTGCCCCTTAACCTTAAGCCCTATTGGCCGCTCTAAGGTAAAAGCGGTACAAGCGGTAGCCCTGTAGCTCTCCCTTACAAGCTTTACTGCAACTGCACGGGCGTGCAGCAACATAGCTGAGGACAGCTGAGGCGTACTGCGGGCAAACTACCCTGCTGCTACTGCTACGCAGCTACCATGCATTCCTACTGCAGCTGCTCTGCATGCCTACAGATATAGGAACGCCTTGCCGCTTATAAGCAGGCTCCTACACGTTCGGCAGTACGTATCTCGCGCAGCTACCCGCTGTCACTGACCACTAATCAGTAATGCGTGATCTTATCAATGACGGATGCAGGGGTAAGTGCTGGCAACAACCTACACTTCGAGATGAAAGGGTGCAGGTGAGCCTAATCCTATCTGAAGACGGTGCACCTTGATTACCCTAAAGTCTGTCATCTATTAAGTCAGTCGTTCCTCACCACAACGCCAACCACGCCCTAAGCTGGCAAACTACTCCCTAACCACTCTCTTTACCCACTCTCTGCCACTCCCCTGAATTCTCCCCACACTCTCTACTCCCGCCTCAATGCGCGGCGTTTCTCGCAAGGAGCTTTGCTTCATGATTCCTTATAGCACCCAATGCCTTGATGAAGACGATATCCAAGCTGTAGAGCGTACCTTACGCTCTGACTTCCTCACCTGTGGCCCGCGCGTCACAGAGTTTGAGGAGTGCTTGTGCTCCTTTACCGACGCCAAATACGCTATCGCCACCTCCAATGCCACAGCAGCCTTACACCTGAGCATGATGGCCCTTGATGTGGGCCCTGAGGACGAGGTCTGGGTCAGCGCCATTAGCTTTGTGGCCTCTGCCAACTGCGCCCGCTACTGCGGAGCCACGGTGCGCTTTATCGATGTCGATCCCCACACCGGCAACCTCGACGTGCACAAGCTCCTTGCTATGCTCAAGGACGCTGAAACCAACCACAAGCCACTGCCAAAGGCCGTGGTCGCGGTGCACCTCTCAGGACGTCCTTGTGAGCTGCGCTTTTTACAAAACTTAAAGCAGCGCTATGGCTTTGCCTTAGTGGAAGATGCCTCCCATGCCATTGGTGCCACCTATGAGAACATGATGATCGGCAAGACTACCTTCTCTGATGTCGTGGTCTTCTCCTTCCACCCTGTAAAGATCATCACCACAGCTGAGGGTGGTGCCTGCCTCACAGACAATGAGGAATTAGCCCACCGCATTCGCCTGCTGCATGCTCATGGCATTACCCACGATCCACTCGAAATGGTGGCGCCAGACGCCTTTAATAAGCCTGGTTACTACTACGAGCAGTTAGAACTGGGCTTTAACTACCGCATGTCGGATATCCAAGCGGCACTGGGTATCTCGCAGATGGGCAAGATCGAATATTTCCTCCAAAAGCGGCGTCAGCTGGCCCGCGATTATGAGGACA
This sequence comes from uncultured Succinivibrionaceae bacterium, assembly GCA_949286015.1. Lineage (GTDB taxonomy): Bacteria > Pseudomonadota > Gammaproteobacteria > Enterobacterales > Succinivibrionaceae > Anaerobiospirillum. The sequence goes on from CASEBB010000058.1 coordinate 16,533, forward strand.
TCCTCGATCAAAACCTCGTCAAGCTGCCAGTAAAAGACGCCCCTGGCTTTGAGAGCTCGTGGCACCTCTATCAGATTCAGGTCGAGCACCGCGATGCGCTCTACAACATCCTGCGCAAAAAAGGTGTGGGTGCCCAGATCCACTACATCCCGATTTACCAGCAGCCGTACTACCAAAAGCAAAAGTACCATGAGCCGTTAGAGGGCGCAGAGTACTTCTTTGCGCATACCCTCACCATTCCGCTGCACCCAAAGGTCACCCGTGTCGATCAGACCATGGTGGCCTCGATCATTGCGGCGGCTTTAGAAAAGCTCAATGCTACGGCTGATCCGCAAAAGGCCGATTCTCAGCTGTGTGAGCAAATTGCTCACGACCTCAAGGACTAAGCCCTCTTCAGGGTAGGTCAGAACCAACAATAGAGCGTCCATCTGTCCACCTCTCGCTGCTGCTATGCGCTGCTATCCCATGGTGTTTAGCCGTGTGAGCTCCCCCACGTGCTGCAGGGCAGCACCAGCGCCATCAGCGCTTGTGCCGCGAGTAAGGCCTGCAACGCCACGTGGTGCCAGCACACCGAGCTACTTGCTGCCGTCACTCACAGACGGCAGGCACGACCGCTCTGCCGCTACACCTCGGATAGTATCCCAAAGGCAGTAACTGCCTACAATCAGGGGTTTTACCCTGAGAGTAGGTGACACCCATCGGTGATTGCTGCGGCGCAACTCTCGCGCTAAGGCGCGCTCAGGCGCTATTGCGGATACCTCCCACCTCGCAGCTAATCTCGACGTTACCTCCCTAACTCTAAGCGGGAAGGGGCCAGCGGCAGCTCAAGCGACAGGGGCTAACTCTGTTGGCTCTACGCACCAAGGAACATAGCCCCTCAGGGCCATGCAGAGCAAAAGACACTACGCAGCGGTAACAAGGCGTCTCTTCTTCACAACAGCAGTTGTTACGACCGCCTTTAACGCCCTCGCACCTCATAAGCTGCCCTGAACCTAACCTTGCTGCAATCTCGGTCACTCTCTAAACTCTCTCCAAAAGGCACTTTCTATGAGCCATGATCTCTTGGCTGTCATCCCCGCCCGTGGCGGCTCCAAGCGTATTCCGCACAAAAACATTAAAGACTTCTTAGGCCAGCCTCTCATCGCCTACTCTATTAAGACCGCCTTAGACAGTGGCATCTTTGCCGATGTCGTGGTCTCTACTGACGATCCCGAAATCGCCGCTGTCGCTAAGGAGTATGGCGCGCAGGTACCTTTTTTACGCAGTGCCGAACTCTCTAACGACTATGCCGGTACCGCTGCCGTTGGTGCTGACGCCTTTGGCAAAATGGAGGCTTTAGGCAAGCACTACTCTGGCTTGTGTATCCTCTACGCTACCGCGCCGCTTTTGACCGCTAGCCACTTACAAAGAGCTTACGAGCGCTTTATCAGCACCAATGCTGACTACCTCTTTGCCTGCTGTGAGTTTCCTTTTCCGATTCAGCGTGGCTTCTTTAGAAATGAGCAAGGACGCCCTATCCCTGTAGACGCTCAGAGCCAAGGCATGCGCTCGCAAGACTTGCCACCTGCCTATCAGGATGCCGGTCAGTTCTACTTTATGAGCTCCCGCTTTGTGGACTTTCAGAGTAAGCTGACGATCAATCTCTACAACCATCCTGATATTGATAAGTACGTGCTGCAATGCTACGAGATGCCACGCTACCGCGTAATCGATATCGATACCCCCCAAGACTGGGAGTACGCCTTAGTGCTGGCGCAAGCGCTACAGCAGATGCAGCTTGACTAAGCACGCTCCACCTAAGCGCAGTACAGGCTGTACCCTGTACAGTACAGTACAGTACAGTACAGTAAGGAAAGAGTGCGCTAATAAGTGACGGCTGTAGTGGTTCGTGGCTGCAACGCCCCACCTCGAGATAAAAGGTGCAAGCGCGCCTGAGTCTTCTTGAGTTGAGCATGCCTGCGTGCCCTAACTTGCGTCACTTATAAAGTCAGTCGTTTCTAAGAACTGTACTGCGCGCTCCCTAAGCAGCAGCTTCTTCTTCTTCTCCCCTCATTAAGCCCCCGCAGAGGACAAAATGGCCCCAACTCCACGCACTGCTCTCCCTTGCCTTGGTGTGGTCTTACGCGCTAATCACGCTATCGGCACCGGCCACCTCATGCGGGTACGCAGCATCCTGCCTTATCTCAGAGAGCACGCCTTTCTGCGCCTCTATGTCTACGCCTTTGAGGATAACTTAAAAGAGCTCTGCGCAGGCTATGATGAGGTGTACACCTTTGCCACTAAAGAAGAGATCCTTGCGCATTTGCTCTCCCTGCCGCAGCCGCCAGCTCCACATCCTGCTAACCAGACTGAAAGCTCTGCTCCTACACCAAGCGGGGCTGTAAGCGCGAGTGAGGTGGCAGAGGAGGCGGTATCTGCTACGGTACAGGGCACCGTTACGCCTTGCTTTAACCCAAGTGACAAGCAAGAGTACTTGCCACAGCTAATCTTAATTGACGATTACGCTATCGACCGCAGCTTTGAGGAGCCGCTCTATGCACGCTGCCGCCTCTTTGTGATTGACGATCTCTTCAATCGCCCCCACTGCTGTCACATGCTGCTCGATCAGGGTCTCCATACCCATGAGCAAGAGTATCGCGCGCTGTGCAATCCCGATTGTGAGCTGCTCTTAGGCGCGACCTACTCTCTGACCTTAGAAGAGTTTTACCCGCAAAACCGTGCCACGCACCTTACTTGCCACTGTAAGTGTGCAGGCCATAAGCTGCCTTTAAGTGAGCGCGTGCGTAAGCTGACTGCAAGAGCGGCCTCAACCAACAGTGATAGCGCCACAGCGGAGGAGCATGATGCGCATGTTGAGCAGAGTGAGCACAGAGAGCAGAGTATCCAAGGGACGCAGGCGGCACAGAGGGAGCTGGGGGCACCAAAGGCGCAGCCGCTGTCCTTACCACGGGTCTTTATCAATTTCGGGGGTGCTGACCCCGTCAGTGCCTGCCTCACTGTAGCTCGTACCATTATGGCGGGGCAGTTATACCGACACTATGCCTTTACCCTCTTAGCAGGCGCCGCCAATAAGGACTATGAGGACATTGCCGCGCTCGTTGCCACCATTCCTGAGCCCTTTAAGTCCCATTTCCTGCTACTGCGCCACTGCACGGATGTAGCCGATCTCTTTGCGCGGCATGATGTCGCTTTAGGCGCCTATGGTGGCATGTTTCGGGAGCGTCTTGCCTCAGGTCTGCCTACGGTAGGTGTCATCATTGCCGACAACCAAAAGGGCACCGATGAGGTGGTAGAGCGTCTTCAGCTGGGTCTGAACCTACCACTAAGCGCCCTCTCTGATATCACAGCGGTGCACAGTGCACTAGAGCAAGTGGTTGCACGGCGCGAGGAGTTTACACGCCATTGCCTGCAAGTTTACGATGGTCACGGCTTACAGCGCATTGTGCAGAAGCTGTTCATGTTCTCCAAAATAAGGCTATAAAGCCCATAAGATTGCGGTTTACGCGCTTGTTAGAATGGGCTTATATGGTAGCAGTAGCTTGCCTTTAGACAC
>CASEBB010000059.1 GCA_949286015.1 uncultured Succinivibrionaceae bacterium
CTCGTTTAGGGCTAAGACGTTATCGTCAGCTTCGATCTCGCTCTTACCGCGCTTTTTAGAGCCGACCTTGCTATCCGAGCACACCGGAATCGCGAACATCGGCCGCTCGCTTTGCTGTACCCAATCGTTCATGCTCTGCGAGAGCAAGGACAAGGACGGCACTAAGAACAGCACTAGGTGATTTTGCTGGGCTTGTTTCTCGGCAATACGCAGCGCCGTAAAGGTCTTACCCGTGCCGCAGGCCATAATGAGCTTGCCGCGATCATAGGCCTTAAAGCCATTAATGGTGTTGCTTACGGCCGTCTCTTGGTAAGGGCGCAGCTTGCGCTTTGGCAGTGACGTGACCTGCTTGTGCTCAAGGTACTGTGCCCAATCGATTGGTAGTTGACGCAGGCCTTCGAGAGAGACGACTTGGATAGGCTTTTCTTGGTTGACGAGCAGCTTTTTGGCGTGGGTGTTGAGGCCGGTATTAGTGACAAAGAGCAGGCGCTCGGCAAAGAAAGGCGTGTTGGAGACGCTGACAAAGGTGGCGATATCCTTCATGCCCAGCGAGGAGTGCTCGCGGTAAAACACAAAAGGGGCATTGGAAAGCGGCTCGCGGAGCGAGGCCACTAAATCAATACCGGTATCGACCTCACTTAGCAGGAGTTCGGGATGCTCGCTTTGCCACTCTTTGTAGGTTTGCACCTGGGTAAAGCGCAGATTGTATGGCGGCACCTGCATCAGCGCTTGCTGGATCAGGCGTTCAAAGCTGTTGCCCAGACCACGTGGCGTCGAGGCTAAATCACGGTAGTACTGCAGCAGCTGATCAAAAGCACTGTTGTTGTCGCTCTCTTGCAGGTCGGCTTGCTTGACCTCTTCAGAGGTCGTGGCAATCTCTTGTGCCGAGAAAGTGGTCGACTCTTCGGTAGTTACGGCCTCAGTAATGCCTTGGGCGGCAGCTTCCTCTGGGGAAAGGGTGGTAACAGCATGATTGATAGCTGTGTCATCAGTGGCGGGTAGGTCTGAAGATGGTGGTGGTGAATACTGATCACTCATGAGAATACCCCATTAGTTGTTGATATTCGAAGCGCGAGCACGAAGCTGAGTTGGCTTTTGCAGCCAAGAAATAAGTGATTGCCTTACGGCTATTGATCGCCATGCAAGGCATGCACCCACGGCAAAAGTGTAACTGCGAGGCCTTACCACGCAATAGCGTCCTATCTCCAACCTGTAATTGCAGTACGAAGCGACCGTAAGTTAGCGCTTAAGGGGCGCGAGGGCGGGCGCTTGAATGAGCCCTATGGCGCTCATCTCAATTAGCGCAGCAAGGAAACAACGCAGTGTGGAGTAAGAAGCGTGCTCTAATCTAACACAAAGCTTGCGCTCAGCTTTTTGCGGCCCGTTAATCTTGAGGTGCCTCTCGCAAAAGCAGAGCCACTAAAACCGCTTACCCTGAGTAGACTGCAATCCAGCATGGGGCCCTGTTTGATGACGTTTGGTGTGACCAACCATGGAGTAGTGTTGATGCCATGTACACCAAACTCTGAGAAGAGCCACCTTAGGGTCGATGAGCTTGCTCGCAGGCATACCCAATCAGCACGCAAGCACACCGAATCAGTAATGAACAGCTGGCAGCAACAGCCTTATCTTATAGATAACGCCGATAAACATCAGGTTTTTGCTGTCACCGTGAGCAGCGCTGAGCGCATGCTCGGTGCTGGTATTCAAGATATGATTGTTGGCCTGCCTCACGCCTATCATTGTTCCCTGCACAGTCTCCTACGGTGCTCTTTTCTCCATCCCCACTCTTCACGCCCCACACTTACACCGCGTTTGCTTATCATGGTTAGCATCAGTATCATAAGGGTGCTTTGGGGCACCACCCGCGCTTTAGCGCGTCACTCCGTCCGTGGCTTCCCCTCCGCACTTTTAGGTTTTGGTTGGAGTTTTTGATGGCTGCGAGCTCTTTTAAGGCCAAGCGCCGCTTGGATTACAAAAAGCCTGACTTTACGGCAACAGATATCGATCTCACTTTCCACCTCTCTGACGAGTGTACCCAAGTGAGCTCTACTGCCCATTACGTGCGACTCACCACCGATCATAAGGCACCTCTGCGCCTCGACGGTGAAGACCTCGACCTCAAAGACGTCTTATTAAACGGCCAGAGCTGCAAGTACTCTGTCGTCGGCAATGAGCTCATCGTGCCTGAGGTGCCTGATGAGTTTGAGCTCACCACCAAGTGCGAGATCTCCCCAGCCCAAAACACCTCCTTAATGGGCTTATACAAGTCAGACGGCTGCTTCTGCACCCAGTGCGAGCCAGAGGGCTTTCGCCGTATCACTTACTTCTTAGACCGCCCAGACGTCTTAGCTAAATACCGCGTCACTATCTACGGCCCTGAGTACGGCTGTGGTGTGCTCCTCTCTAACGGTAACCTCATTGAGTCTGGTGAAAAGAACGGTCACCTTTACACCGTCTGGGAAGACCCATTCCCAAAGCCATCCTATCTCTTTGCCTTAGTGGCCGGTACCTTTGACATCATCGAAGACACCTTTATCACCAAGTCAGGACGTGAGGTGAAGTTAGGCCTCTACGTCGATCGCGGTGCTTACGAGCGTGGTCTGTGGGCCATGCAGTCGATCAAAGAGTCCATGGCATGGGACGAGCGGCGCTTTAACCTTGAGTACGACTTAGACAACTTTAAGGTGGTCGCTGTCGACTTCTTTAACTTTGGCGCCATGGAGAATAAGTCCCTCAATATCTTTAACTCCAGCTGCGTCCTTGTTAACCCAGAAACCGCTACCGACAGCAATTACTACCACGTCCAAGGCGTGATTGGTCACGAGTACTTTCATAACTGGACAGGCGATCGCGTCACCTTACGTGACTGGTTCCAGCTCTCCTTAAAAGAGAGCCTCACCGTCTTCCGTGATCAAGAGTTCTCCAGTGACGTTAACTCCCGTGTGCTCACCCGCTTAGAGGCCATTAACGTCATCCGCTCGGCACAGTTTGCTGAGGACGCGGGCCCAATGGCTCACCCAGTGCGCCCTGAGCAGGTCATGGAGATGAATAACTTCTACACCGTGACCATCTACGATAAGGGTGCAGAGATCATCAGAATGATCCACACCATCTTAGGTGAGGAGAACTTCCAAAAGGGCGTGGCTTACTACTTAGACCGCTACGACGGCTCTGCAGCCACCATCGAGGACTTTGTCCTTGCCATGGAAACGGCGTCTTTAACTGACTTATCGCAGTTTAGACGCTGGTACTCGCAAGCTGGTACCCCAGAGGTCTATGCTAAGTGGACGTGGCTGTCTCCGGAAAAGGTCAAAGAGCAGGCCTTAACTCAGAGCTTAGCTGCGGCTAAAGAAAAGGCTCAGCAAGAGGCTCAAGAGCAAGCTGCAGCTGAGGCGCAGCAGCAGACGCAAGAGCAAGAGGCTAAAGAGGCTACGCTGGCCGAAGCTGCGGCCGCAAACGATGTCGCTGCTACCACTAAGCTGGCCTCCGTTGTGGATAGCGCCGCGCCATCTGAGGTGCAAAAGGTGGTGGCTGCTGCCCAAGGTACCAACCCAGCTGTGGTGGGCTCTGATAGCGCGGTGCCAGAGACTACAGAGGTTGCAGGGGCGGGTGCTGCCCCTGCTGTGCCAGAGGTGGTTTTAACCCCAGAGCAAGAGCAAGCTGCTGAAGCTGAGGCCACAGCCAAGGCTAAGGCCGCTGGTCGCGGCAAGCTGGTGCTGAACTTAACGCAGAGCACGCCACCAACGCCAAATCAAAAGACCAAGGAGCCATTTGTCATTCCGGTGCGCACCTCGTTCTTAGAGGCCAACGGCTCACAAGTGGTACCAGTGGAGCTTCCTGCCAATGGCGTCCTGCTCTTTACACAGGCGGAGCAGCGCTTTGAGTTTACGGATGTGCCAGAGGGCACGCTGCCAGTAGTGCTGCGTGACTTCTCCGCTCCGGTCAAGCTCAAGTCCATTTACACCACCACTGACTACATCAACATGTTAGAGCACTGCGATGACACCTTTATCAAGGTCGATGCGCAGATGTCCTTAATCTCCGGTTATATCCACCAGCACATTGACAAGGCCGCCTCCGGTGCGCTCCCAGCGCCAGATGACATCATTAAGGCCATGGGCTACGTGCTGCAAGATGAGACTCTTGATTACAACCTCAAGGCGATGCTCATTACCATCCCAGGCATGCGCTCGTTAATGGAGACCTTTAATAAGATCAACCTCGACGGTCTCTTTACGGTGCGTGAGTCGGTGGAAACCGCCGTCGCCCAAGCCTTACAAGACTCTTATCTGGAGTTAGAGCGTAAGACGCGTTCTAAGGGCCATTACAAGTACGACCCACAATCAGCAGCGCAGCGTGCGGTGCACAATGCCTGCTTGCAGATGCTGGCGCGTGCTTACGTGGCTAATGGTGAGGTGATGAAGGCTGACGATCTTGCTACCCGCCTCTTTGAGGAGACGGACAACATGACCGAGCGTTTAGCTGCGCTGTCGCTTGCCGTCAATGAGGACTTAACCTGCAAGGCTAAGCTCTTAGAGGACTTTGAGTCGCGCTATGGTGAAGACCCACTGACCTTTGATAAGTTCTTCAGTGTGCAGGCGGCGGTGCCATCTGAGGATACGGTCAATGTGGTGCGTAAGCTCTTAGACCACCCTCGCTTTGACCTCACCAATCCAAACCGTGTACGCGCCTTGGTGGGTACCTTTGGTTATGGCAACCCAGTGGCCTTACACCGCAGTGATGGCATGGGCTATCTGCTCATTTTGGATGTGGTCAAGCGTCTTAACACCATCAACCCATCGATGGCGGCACGCATCTTAGATGGCATGATCAACTTTAAGCGTTTCGATCAGAGCCGTCAGCAACAGGCGCGTGCTTACTTAGAGAAGATCAAGGCGCTGCCTAACCTCTCGCGCTCGGTCTTTGAAAAGGTTAATGCCGCTTTGGGTGATGACGCCGCTGCGAAGTAGTTTCTCAGCGGTGTCACCATGAGGAGAGGTGTGCTGGCTGTGCAGTGCAATGTACTGCAGGGAAATGAGTGCGCTAATAAATGACGCAAGAGGTGAGGCGTGATGGCAACGTCACTCACCTCGAGATGAAAGGTACAGGTGATCCTGAGCCTCTCTGTAGCAGGGGCACCATGTTTACCCTAAAGTGCGTCATCTCTTAATTCAGTTGTCCCAAGGCACAGCGCGCCTCTCTTCTGAACGTGCAGCGGAGTGCAAGCAAGCTATGGCTGAGCGTTACTATCACTTCTATCTCAACATCGATCCTGACGAGCTGATGCGCGTCTACCGTGGCTCTGCCCACCGTTTGCGGGTGCGGGCGTTGGAGGGGCCGATCATTGATCTTGATGCTAATCACCTGCGCCGCTTTACCACTCGCACTGGCATTCAAGGTAACTTTGTCTTGGTGGTAAACGAGAACAACAAGTTTCTGCGCTTAGAGCAGATTTAGCCGCACGTGCGTTAGCGTCTGCGCGCACACCGCCAAGCCCCGAGGCCCTACGAAGCTTACGGGGATGTACCTGCACTGAGCTTGGTTTTGTTGCCCGCAAACTCTCCTGTGGCTGTGGTGCTGAGTACCGCTGCCGCTACGAGGTGCTAAAGGTAGCAATGCGTGCTATTAGGGTGTAGAACCTGGGCCGTGGTCTTTCTTTGAGCCAGCCTCTGCTCCTTGCGCCCTTGTTCCTTTTCTCTGCACCGTAAAGAGGGGTAACACTTTTGGCCGTGTTCACGGTAAGATACGGCGGCTCCTGTTGCGGCTTTTGCTCACCACTACCATCCATCACCACTACCATCACCACTGTGGCTTGAGCCCACCGCCACCTTTGGCGTAAGTTCTTTTCACGGTCTTCTAGAAGGCGTTTTTCATGTCGCTGTATGCTCTCTATCCGAGCTTAATTCGCCCTCTCATTTTCTGCTTGGATCCAGAAAATGCGCACTCCATGACCATTAAGCTGGGCTCTCTACTCTCAAACGAGCCTCTTGTAAAGCTGGCAGGACAAAAGGTCGCCTCAAAGCCAGTCGAGGTCATGGGCTTAAAGTTTGACAATCCTTTAGGCCTCGCCGCCGGTATGGATAAAAACGGCGATGCCATTGACTATCTGGGGGCTCTGGGCTTTGGTCACTTAGAGCTCGGCACTGTGACCCCTCTCCCGCAAGAGGGTAATGCTCGTCCACGTATGTTCCGCATCGCGCAGGCACACGGCCTCATTAACCGCATGGGCTTTAATAACAAGGGTGTAGACTACCTCGTCACCAAGTTGCAGCAGCGCCACTATAAGGGCATCGTCGGTGTGAGTATCGGTAAAAACGAGACCACGCCACTGGAGCGTGCCGCTGACGATTACCTGATCTGCATGAATAAGGTCTACAAGTACTGCGACTACATCGCCGTCAACATCTCCTGCCCTAACACCAAAGACCTCACCGCACTGCAAGAGGCCGAGCCTCTCATTAAGCTCATTGGTGCCTTAAAAGAGGAGCAGGCTAAGCTGGCGCATGAGAACAACAAGTACGTGCCGCTGGTAGTAAAGATCGCCCCTGACCTTACAGATGTGCAGTTAGATGCGATCTGCCAAGCCTGCTTAAGCCTCAAGATCGACGGTATGACTTGCACCAATACCACGACCAGTCGTGATGAGATTTACGGCTTACCACATGCCAGTGAGTGGGGCGGCCTCTCGGGCGAGCCACTGCGCCAAAAGGCGACGCAGATCTTAAGCAAGGTGCACGAGCGCGTAAAGAACCAGATTCCACTGATTGGTGTGGGTGGCATTAACGGCGTGATTGCCGCGCGCGAGAAGATGGCAGCTGGTGCGTCCTTATTGCAGCTGTACACGGCTTTTGTCTATCAGGGCCCACAGGTCATTGCCGACATTGTCGATAACCTGTAAGTCTGTACGGTAGGGAGTAGGGGCGCTGTACCTTACTCTCGCCTCAAGATCAGGTGCTACTGCTGCGCTGCTGTGCAGCGCTGCTGAGCTCCCCTCTACCCTGCTTAAGCACTGCTGCTCTCGCCTTTCCTCAAGGAGAGCTGCTAAGACAGCGCTGGGGATGAACCAGATAGTGGTGATCCCTTGGGGGGTAGGAGTAGGCCGCTGCTGTGGCCTGTCGTAGCCTTGAGCGTACTCGTAGCGCTGCTATACCAAAATCCAACCTCTGGGATTGTCCCGCTCCCCTCGGCGTGTGGTGGTTAGCAAAAAGCAGCATCTTCCCTGCGATCAGCATGGGGCCTATGTGCCCATGTGCTGGCGTTGAGCGTGACCAACCGTGGAGTGGTGGTGCTTTATCCACCGCGCTTTGCGTAGAGCCTGCTCTTCCGCCATGAGGTCTCTTTAGGTGGTAACGCTCTCCATGCAGTGGCTTTAGCATAGGCACTGGCTGTCTGACCACAAGAAGCGGGTAAACACCCAAGAGCTCCCAATACGCTGAGAGTGGATAGGAGCGGACGCTCACTCTTAGGAGTTGGCTCCGTCAGAGGCTTTGCAGCTACCTATCTCACAAAGGCAGGCGCGTGCGCTGGCGATCTCATCGTGGTCAAGGCCATAAGAGGGGCTTTTAGCGCCATGGCCGTAACCGTCGGTGGTGGAGTCATGACAAGTGGCGCTTCTTAGTGGGAGGCGTCACGGCCGTTTTGTCATTTTTGTGCCCTGTTCTAAAATAAGGTGCTCTCATCCCGCAGTAAGCTGCAGTGTCCTTTTACTTACACTGGCAGCACTTGCTAGATGACGCGTTCAGCTTGGTGCAAGGCCGCAGCTCAGGTAGAAAGCTAAGCGTCGTTTTGCGCCTGTGAACTATGTCAGATTTCACCGCAAAAGTGTAATTGCGGTGCTAAGCGCTAGCAGATCTGTGTATGGTTATTGCTTTTCTTGCTTTCATGACTTGTTGTCCGTTAACGCTTACGGGCACAAAGAGTAACGCCGCGTTTGTGCGCGCGGTTTCTGGTGCCAAAAGGGCTTAGTCACAGGGCTAAGAAGCGCTCTTAGGGGCTTATGGCAAGGACGCTGATAGCACCCATGCAGAATAAGAGCAGCTTTTGTATGCTGTGGCGCGCCGTACTTTCGACCTGTGCGACGTTTGGCCTTTGTAAGCTTGAGGTCTCACGACTTGTCCTCATCCGGTGCTGACAGTGTCGAGCCCTGATCTTCTACAGCAGTGCTGTGAGCGTTTTGGTTTTCCCTTGCTTTTACGTGACGCCGCAGTGTACGACTGTAGATTACAGCCTCTGCTGTCAGGTGCATGGCAATGAGAGGTGAGGTGGTTGCTGTCTTGAAGCCATCTTGCTCATGGTGAGGATAAGGGAGATGAGAGTAGGGGAAGTGCCTAAAAGGTGCTCTCCTTAGGCCTGTAAGCAAGTCTGCTCTGCCTAAAGGCGGGCTGCCTCTGCATAACTTTCAACTACTAACACCATGTTGGACCTTTCCCACGAGGAGGGGACATGAGCAGGGATCCGCGCTAAGCGTGGTACTTGCGTCGGCATGTTGCCTTCCTGTTTGTAGAGGTTACAAGTACACGGGCGTGAATGCCTACTGTGGATGACACAGATTTTGGCCGCTGGGCCAAAGTAAGAGCATTTGCGCTAAGGTTTGTGGCATGAGAATAACACCAGGTGACTCCTGGACTTGGTCTTATCAAGAGGTTGGGGGTGATGAATACCTCGGCCTGCACCTGACGTTAGATAACGGGGTGCGCTACTTCTTTAGGACCAACTTCAAGGTGCAACATCTTGCTGTATTCCCAGAATACGGCCAGCCTTTCTGTGTACTAGATGGGCAACTCCTCAATGACTTCATGACCGGTCTCAACGAGATAGGCGTCTACGATAACGGCACTGATCAGGGTGTTTCTACCAACATGGAGCTGGCCTTAAACGCTGTGGCCTGCTATCGCTTTGTCCGTGCCCCCAAGCGCGCTATTGAGCACGCTTTTATGCCTTATGCGGGCCCCGAGCAAGTGGTTAAGCGCGGGATGGTGACCTCGCTTTACACTAAGGATCACAAGGTCTGTGACTTTATCGTGCTCGATGGTGAGGACGAGGCTCGAGACGGTATCTTTCGTCTGATGTTTGCCAATCGTGAGTTTCGTATCGGCAATCGGGAGTTGTCGGTAGGCGCCATGATTAAGGTGCCACGGGCGGTGATTTGTCCCTTCCGCTATTTATCGCGTCCTGCAAGCGATATCAACTACGCTTAAGCGCGGCCTGTGGCGCGCTAATCTCGCTGCTACCATAGCGTAGCGAGCGCTCATGTTGCTACCGCCGCTTGCTCTCTCTGCTCGCTGTTAATGCTACAGCCATCACCCCAGACCCAGCCACCACGCTACCTCCACAGCCCACCACCACTGCTGACGCTGATCCTGTCGTAACCCGTACCTGCGCTGCCTCAGATCTTGCGGTGAAGCGCGGCGCTGCATTGTGCTCCGTTGTGCTCTATTAGCTCCCAGCGCTTCGTTACGACCAAGCCACCTACCTGCAGCTTCTTGCCGTCAGTTGTATGACGGCGCCACGCGCTGTTTGCCAAGCAATCTCAGGTGATTTAGCTTTTCTTTTGCCCCCAGTGCAACGCCCTAATAGGCAGCGTCACTGCGCCCTTTGCCTTGACATTTGCTCCCCATTAAAGGTGGTGCCTCTCTAAAAGAATAGCGGAGCTATAGTGCAACTTTACGCCAGTGCACCATAATTCTTGCATGGTGATTCTATTGCGCGGTGCAAATTTGCAAAGTGCACCTTGTATTTGTTGCAGAGCATCCCCATGTGATAAACAGAGTTCTGCTTAGCGCAGAATGAGAACCGCAAGTGCAGTCACCTGTAGCCTAGCCTGTTTGCTTTAGAGCATCTGACGCTCACTGCCACCCATATCCTCGCTCAGGATCAAAAGCAGGGCACATTTGTGGTTACTTTATCATACCTACCAAGCGCTTAAGCGGCTGTTATGCCACCATGTGCGCAGCGTGCTGGCAGAGCAATCCTTGAGGTGGTGTGGTCTTGACCCCACCATATAGCCTTGCTCTTAAGCTCACTTTAGCTGTGGTGGTGACACTGTTTATCAGCTCTAACCTGCTAGCCCTGAATACGCAGCAAGTGGCTTTTATGCCTCTGCATAAGCCAGCCTCAGCTCGTGTAGCAGGGCATTAAGGTGAGCCCCCGAGAATCTTTGCAGAGTAACGTACTAAGACAAGACGCCTGTTACCCCTTAATCCACAACACCAGCAATTGTCACTACACCACAAGTGTCTCTGTGGCCTTGTGCGCTTGCCACTTTCTGGCCACCGACGCTGTTGCCTCAGTACGTAGTATAGCAAAGACTAATTCCACCACCTGTGGTGGGGGATGGCGCTGTCTTTTGTCTTTCTTGTTTTAGCTGTGTTGGCCCCTGAGCTTTCGCCCCTGCCGTGCTCTTTAGCACCTTTATGCCATGGCATGCCCTGACAGTTGTCGCGTTGCCTCGCCGCCAGCAAAGCTAAAGCTGACGCTCCCGCGTCTTTAGCTTAGATACCATGTGGGTAAGCCCCTGCATGCAACGGCTTTTAGCCGCGCTGCATCAGGTGTCTGCCCCATGCCTTGATCACTAGACCCTTTGTTATCTATAATATAGGGTTGATCATTTTCGGCTAAGTAAATGTTTGGATCTTATTGTTGATGGATAACAACTCCGCAAGTACCGAGTTTAAGCAGTTGATTGCCAGAGGTAAGGAGCAGGGCTACCTCACCATCGAAGAGATCAATGACCTGATTCCTCCTGACATCATTTCTGGTGATCAGCTGTCAGTCTTCATTCAGACCTTCATCGACATGGGTATCAACGTCTGTGAGACCCCACCTGATCCTGATGAGTTGCTCTTAAACAACGAGAACTCGCAGTCTGTGGAGTCCGAGGATGTTGAGACGGTGGCCTCGCAGCTTGACAGCTCCGTGGACATCGGTCGTACTACTGATCCGGTGCGCATGTACATGCGTGAGATGGGCAATGTCTCACTGCTGACGCGCAAGGACGAGATCGAGATCTCCAAGCGCATTGAGAAGGGTACCAACGATGTACAAAAGTGCATCGTGGAGTATCCACTGGCGATGCGCGAGCTCTTTAAGCGTGTGGATGAGGCGTTCAGTCCTGATTCCGACTTACGTCTGTCGGACATCATCGTAGGTTTTGCCGAGCCTTACGTGGACGAAGATGATCAAAAGAACGCTCAAGCCGCAGCTACTGCCAATGTGAGCGAGGAAGAGCTCAATGAGGTTGACACCGTCGCGGACAACCTCGACGAGTCTTCGCTCGAAGCCATTGAAAAGGGCGAGAACATCGAGTCCTTAGACGAGGAAATTGAAGAGGATGCGGTGGTTCCTGAAGAGGAGCCAGCACCAAAGTCCAAGCGTACTCCTGCCAAGCGTCGTGTTAAGGCCTCTAAGGAATTAGCCGGTGCCGAGATTGAGGATGACGATGAGGACGGCGGTGAGGATAGTGGTTCTTCCAGCTCTGATTCCGGCCCTGATCCAGAGTTAGTCCGTACTCGCTTTGCTGAGCTGAAGGTGCAATTTGACCGTGTGCAAGCCGCACGTGGCAAGACCACCCCTGCTGCTAAGGCCAAGTACGAAGACGAGCTTAAGCGCTTAATGGAGATGTTCTCCACCTTCCGTTTAGTGCCACAGCAGCTTGAATCGCTGTTAAACCAGATGCGCGACATGATGGATCGCGTCAAGACTCAGGATCGTCGCATTCGTGAGATTGCGGTCAATCGTTGCGGTATGAAGGTCGAAGACCTGCGTACCTTCTACACTGAGTCGGGCATGGAGTCCAACATTGAGTGGTTTGAAAAGGCCATTAAGCCACGCCGTGCTTATGCCAACCGCTTAAAGGAGTACCGCCCACAGATTGAAAAGTGCGTCGAGGCCTTACAAGAGATTGAGGGCGAGGCTGGTATCTCTATCTCCCGCTTACGTGAGCTCTCCCGTCGCGTCATGATGGGCGATGCCATGGCCAAGAAGGCTAAGAAGGAGATGGTGGAAGCCAACTTACGTCTGGTGATCTCCATCGCCAAAAAGTACACCAATCGCGGTCTGCAGTTCCTTGACCTGATTCAGGAAGGCAACATCGGCCTGATGAAGGCGGTGGACAAGTTCGAGTACCGTCGTGGCTACAAGTTCTCCACCTACGCTACGTGGTGGATTCGTCAGGCCATTACCCGCTCGATCGCTGACCAAGCGCGCACCATCCGTATCCCTGTGCATATGATTGAGACCATTAACAAGCTCAATCGTATCTCCCGCCAGATGCTCCAAGAGAAGGGCCGTGAGCCAACTCCTGAAGAGCTGGCCACCAAGATGGGTCTGCCTGAGGAGAAGATCCGCAAGGTCATGAAGATCGCTAAGGAGCCAATCTCCTTAGAGACGCCGGTTGGTGACGATGATGATTCGCACTTAGGTGACTTTATTGAGGACAGCTCGATTGAGGTGCCAGTGGATGCTGCGACCTCGGAGTCCCTCAAGAACGCCATTAACACGGTGCTCGATGACATGCCACCACGGGAGGCACAGGTACTGCGCATGCGCTTTGGTATTGGCATGACCTCTGATCATACCTTAGAAGAGGTGGGTCGGCAGTTTGGTGTGACTCGTGAGCGCATTCGTCAGATAGAGGCTAAGGCGCTGCGTAAGCTGCGTCATCCTTGCCGCAGTGCGGGCTTAAAGGGCTTCCTCGACTAGCCTTTAACGCGAGGTGCGATTACGCGCCGCGCTACGCGCTGACGCTGCTCTTAGCTTAGCGTTAGGCGCGGCATTAAGACAGGCCGCAGGCAAAAGAAAAGGGCGACTTCCTAAAAGGAGGCCGCCCTTTTCTGTTTTTGGCGGTAGACGCCAAACTAAGTGTTTAGCCGGTGTGGCTGGTAATTGAGGCTAGAGCGCGTTATTACTGCTCCGAGGCGTTTTCCTCGTCCTCTTCAGGATCAGGTACTTGCAGCGACTCGATCTCTGCCCAAACCTCATCTGGATTGTGGCGCCATAAGATGCCGTGGATGCCACGGTCATTGGCCATATCGACGTTGGCTTGGCTATCGTCGATAAAGATGCAGTCCTTGGCCTTTAAGTGGTAGCGCTCTAAGAGGGTGTAGTAGATGCGCTTATCCGGCTTCTTCATCTTTTCTTCGCCGGAGACCACGATGCCCTCAAAGTCATCTAAGAAGCGGTACTTGTTAAAGGCGAAGTGGAAGGTCTCAGCTGACCAGTTGGTGAGGCCGTAAGCCGTAAAACGAGGGTCAGCGACCACTTTCTTTAACAGGGACACACCGTCATCCAGCTGCCCATGGAGCATTTTTTCCCAGCCGGTGTGATAGAGCTCGATCTCCTTACTCCACTCAGGGTATTGGGCGCTCAATTCCTTGACGGCTTCGGCAAAAGGCTTGCCGGCGTCCATTTGAGCATTCCATTCCCCAGTGCAGATCTCAGCTAAGAACTTTTCCATCTTAGCGTCATCGTGGAAGTAATCGCGGTAGAGGTAACGTGGATCCCAATCGAGAAGCACACCACCGAAATCGAAAATAATGTTTGTGCGAGGCACAGGAAGAGCTCCCTAAATTCAGATGACTCCTGACGGCAACTGGCAGCGACGTAGGTAGCCTAAAAACGGCATAACCTTAGGTAATAACAACCCAGACTATGCTCTCAATGCGGGGTAAAGCTCGCTTTAGCCCGCATTAAGAGCTTTTTAGGATGACGCCGCGACGGCGTAGTCGATCGCGACGAGCGAGGTCGAAGCCGGTTACCTCATGCAGTGTATAAGGCTGCATGATCTAACGCCTGCAAAAGCTAAGCTCAAAAGGCGTTGCGGTAGGAGAAAAAGGGGGCAAAAACGTAGAGGCAAGCACCCACGAGGGGCTGCCAGAGTGTTTCTGCAATGGCTATCACTATAGCAATAGCTTTGGCCGCCGTAAATGCGAATTTGCGGAAATGTGAGAAATGCTCAAAAGGCGAGGGTAGAACGGTATACCAGAGCATGGTGGCGGTGCACTTATGGGGAAGTAAGCACAACCCAACACCACATTAGGTACAGCGCCCTTTAAGGGCAAAAGCCGTCAGCGTGCCCTGTTACGCTGTATGACGACGCTAAGCTATGATGCACCTCTCGTCTTTTCCTCCACCATTACGCCTCACTAAGAGTCTTACCCCAGCCCATGATGCTCACTCCACTCAGCAACACCAAGAGCAAGCAAAAGGCGCAAAGCGCAGGCGTTAAGCGCTATCTGTTGCACATGCCTTCCATCAGATTCTCTGCCTACACTGCGCCGCCGCAAGAAATGCAAAGTATCACTTTTTGGGTGCAATAGCCGCCGCTTTTCATGTGTTTTGCTCTTTTTTGGGGCGTAAAGACGGCATCTGCAAGAAATACATGTAACTCCCGCCGCTGTGCACTACAATGGATGCCCCAAAGCGATACATATCAGCTTTTTCTTTCAAAAAGAGCTCGCCCCCTGCGGCCTTTGTGTGCTGTGAGCTCAAGTTCGGAGTGGTTTGGAGAAACGTAATGTTCTCAGTGAATAAGGTTAAGACTCTTGTTGGTGCCACGATGCTGTCGCTGGCTGCCGCCTCTTTTAGTACTGCTGCCTGTGCCGAGGACGTGTTGCGAGTAGGTACTGAGTCCGCCTATGCTCCGTTTGAGTTCACCCAAGACGGCCAATTAGTGGGCTTTGACATCGACCTCATGAATGCAGTCGCTAAGGAAATGGGCGCTACTGTGGAGTGGGTGCAGATGCCTTTTGATGGCTTAATCCCAGCCATCTTAACCTCGCAAGTGGACATGGCCGTGGCCTCCTTTACCGTGACCGAGGAGCGTGCCAAGCGCGTGAACTTCAGCGATCCTTACTATCGCTCGGGTATCACCTTTGTGATTCGTGCTGCTGATCAGAGCAAGTACCCTCACACGGAGTCCTTACGTGGTAAGACCCTGTGCGCGCAATTAGGCTCCGTCTCCGCCATGAAGGCTGAGGAGTTCTCTCCAAGCAACGTTAAGACCTTTAACGACGCTTACGCGGGCTACTTAGAGTTAAAGTCCGGTGGCTGCGAGGCTATGGTTAACGACCGTCCTGTAAACCTTTACTTCATGGCTTCGCAAGGCTCTGAGGGCATGTACGAGATTGACGAGCTGCTCGATGCTGAGAACATGGCCATGGTCGTACCAAAGGGTAATGATGAGCTCTTAGAGCAGGTTAACACTGCTTTAAAGGCACTGCGTGACAATGGCACCTATCAGCAGATTTATGACAAGTGGTTTGCTAACACCAGCAAGTAGTCAGCACTGCTAAGCTAAGCTAAGCTGCGCCGCGCTGCTAGCTGCCACGCATCGCATCTTCACAGGCCATAGCTTTAACTTTGGGTTGAGGCTGTGGCCTGTGGCGTTTTAGGTGAGGTGATGATGCGCCCTGTCTCACATTTTTGCCTCTAGAAACGCGCTAAGCAGCGAAAGCTAGGCTTAATTAGGGCATTTGCTGTAAAATTAGCGGCAAGTATGCCCTAAAGAGGGGATGCCCTAAGGGGGTACAGTCTCGCAGAGAGGGGGAGCCTAAAGCTTATCCTGAACTGCTGAAGTTGCGAGCTGACGCGCTTAAGGTTCGTGATGGTGGCTGTGCCTGTATTATTGGCGCCAAGACCAGAGGTGTCTTGTAAGACCGGTCTTGGCAGCCAAAGAAGCGCATGACGGAGTTTGTCCATGAAGTCAAAGATTGGTGGCTTATTTAAGACCGTAGCTTGTGCCGCCGCTGTAAGCTGCACTGCTTTTTCCTTTACCTCCGCAGCCGAAGCTGAGACCTTACGTGTCGGTACTGAGGCTACGTATGCGCCTTTTGAATTTGCCGCCGACGACGGCAGCTTAACTGGCTTTGATGTCGAGTTAATCCGTGCTATCGGTAAAGAGGCTGGTTATGATGACGTGCAAGTCATCAACATGCCTTTTGATGGTCTGATCCCAGCCATTATGACCTCGCAAATCGACGTCATTATTGCGGCGATGACCATTACCCCAGAGCGTGCCGAGCGTGTGGACTTTACTGATCCTTACTACACCTCGGGCCTGTCGGTCTTGATTCGTGAGGACACTGCCTCCAAGTATCCAAACATTGATGCGTTAAAGGGCCAAACCTTATGCGCACAGATCGGCTCCACTGGTGCCTTCACCGCTGAGAAGCTGTCCCCAGGTAAGGTTAAGGCTTTCAACACCGAGCCAGAAGCCTTTATGGAGTTAAAGGCTGGTGGTTGCGAGGGCGTGGTGAATGACCGCCCAATTAACCTGTACTTCTTAAGCCAGAGCAACGCCTCTGACGGTGTGACCGAGATTAACGAGGTGCTCACTGCTGAGAAGTATGGTATCGCTGTGCGTAAGGGCAACACTGAGCTGTTAGAGAAGCTCAATACGGGCTTAAAGAACGCTCGAGAGAATGGCACTTACGACCAGATTTACCAGAAGTGGTTCAAGTTAGCGCCAAAGGACTAAGCCTCAGGACTAATCCACATTGGGGCTAATCCCAGATAAAAGGGCGTTCTGCCTAGCCTCTGTGGCTCAGGAGAGCGCTCTTTTAGTGGTAGGGGCTTGCGTCTCCTGCTGCCATTACAGACTGGGGTTACCAGCGTCACTGGCAGCTCTGGCCTTAAGAGCTCACATAGCATCTTAGTGATGCTTTCCAACTTCCCAGCTCTTCTTAACCACTCTCTCCCCCATCAGGCTGTGGACAGCACGAGTGACCACAGTGTGTGGAGATCACCTTTTCTGATCTTTTGTTTTCGGTAGGGCTGAGGCCTTATCGCCGTCACCTCCTCGTGATTCATAACTTCCCTGAGCGTGAGAGCACTGGACATAGCTGCAAAGCTGACAGGGCTTGCGCTTTTGTCACGCTTGGCTCTTGAGCGTAGCTAAGCTTCGCTTAGCAGAGCTTAGAGACAAGCCGCTTGTGTAGAAGGATGGTTAGTAGCCAGCCTGCGCTTAAGAGCGTAATTGGCGTGCGCTGACCCACAACTCTCTACTGCCGTGAGGCAGCGGACATTACCGCAGAGCGGGGGATTACATGTGCGCGGTTTGCAGAGTTTAAAGTATGTCGATACCTTTTGACATTTCCCTCATCATCGAGAGCTTGCCCTTACTGGGCGTAGGTGCCTTGGTGACCATTGAAATCACCGCTGTCTCGGTGTTCATTGGTACCTGTATTGGTTTGTTCGTAGGCATCTGCGAGCTGGCTCGTTATCCGTGGATCCGCATCCCAGCCAAGATCTACGTCGACTTTATCCGCGGCACCCCACTGCTCGTGCAGATCTTTATCATCTACTTTGCCTTGCCTATCATCTTAGGCATGCGCATTGAGCCTTTTGTCGCGGCGGTGGCAGCCTGCTCGATCAACTCCGGTGCTTATGTGGCGGAGATCTTCCGTGCGGGTATCCAGTCGATCGACAAGGGTCAGATGGAAGCTGGTCGCTCTTTAGGTATGAGCTGGACACAGACGATGCGTTACATCGTGGTGCCACAGGCCTTTAGACGCACCATCCCTCAGCTGGGTAACGAATTCATTGCCATGTTAAAGGACTCGTCCTTGGTGTCGGTGATTGGCTTTGAGGAGTTAACTCGTAAGGGTCAGCTGGTGATTGCCTCCACTTACGGTTCGCTGGAAATCTGGACGGCAGTGGCTATCATCTACCTCATCATGACCTTAACCATCACCCGTTTTGTGGCCTTCTTAGAAAAGAGGTTTAAGTAGCCATGGCAACCGAAACCGAACAGCCAATGATTAAGATCCGCAATCTGCACAAGAGATTCGGTTCTTTGGAGATCTTAAAGGGCATCGATCTCGACGTCGCCAAGAGCGAAGTGGTGGTGGTAATTGGCCCATCGGGCTCTGGTAAGAGCACGCTGTTGCGCTGCGTGAATTATCTTGAAGTGCCATCTGACGGCATGATTACCATTGACGGTCAGGACATTACCCGCGACGTCAATATAAACACCATTCGTGCAGAAGTGGGCATGGTGTTTCAGCACTTTAACCTCTTCCCCCACATGTCGGTGTTAAAGAACATCACGCTGGCGCAAATCAAGGTTCGCCAGAAGTCCGAGAGCGAAGCTGAGGCTATTGCCTTAGAGCTTTTAAAGCGTGTGGGCTTAGAGAACAAGGCTGATGCCTTCCCAGCCCAGCTTTCCGGTGGCCAGCAACAGCGTGTGGCTATTGCCCGTGCGCTGGCGATGCGCCCTAAGATCATGCTCTTTGATGAGCCGACTTCGGCCTTGGATCCGGAGATGGTGCAGGAAGTACTCGACGTCATGAAGAATCTGGCTGAGTCGGGTATGACCATGATGGTGGTGACGCACGAAATGGGCTTTGCCCGTGAAGTGGCAGACCGTGTGATCTTTGTTGATAGAGGCAAGATCTTAGAGAGTGGCTCACCTGATGATGTGTTCCTGCATCCACAGGAGCAGCGTACCCAAGAGTTCTTAAACAAGATTCTCTAAGGCGTAGCTCGACCTGCTGCGCAGCGTGGAACCTGCAAAGCAGGTAGTACGTAGGTACCCGCAAAAGCGCCTCACGGCGTCTTATCGCGAGATGAGCGCGGCAGCAAACACCTACGCTCAGGGTAAAACACCTGATTGAGGCAGTTACCTCCTTGGAGCTTTGCTGTTTGGGATACTCTCGGCAGTAATCTGCTCAGCAGGTCAGTCGTATCGCACAAACAGAGGCTGTGCTACCCACGGTGGCATGGCCTCTGTGCTTTTTGGGGCCTTAGAGCAGGTTCTCCCTTGCTTTTGGGAGATAGGGCCATTTAGCCAGTGCATGGCTTTTGTTACAATGGCTCCACAGTCGTACTTGCGCCTTAAGCACAGGGCAGTACGAGCATGGTCTTATCTTGTGGCGGAGAAGAGCAGTGGCTGCAACACCTGAAAATGCGCGCGCGCAATCTACAGCAAAGGCATCAGAGATAACTGCGTCTGCTACTGACACCAATGCGGCCAAGACCTCTGCTCAGGCTCAAACCCAAGCCCAGACCAAGGCTAAGGCTAAGTCTGATACCGTAACCCATGCGGGCTTTGATCCGCAGGCATGGCGGCAGCTCTTAGGGCCAAAGTACTGGGGCTCATGGCTCGCCTTAGGCTTACTAGCCGTTTGTGCTTACATCCCTAACCGTATCCGCGATGGCTTGTCGTGGTTACTGTCGTTTGGTCTGCAGCACCTCAATATCCGCTTTCGCCGCATTGTCTTTGCGAACCTGCACACGGCTTTTCCCGAGAAAAGCGAGGCTGAGTGCAAGACTCTTTACCGTAAGATCCTGCTGCAGGCGCTCATTGCGGCCTTTTCTTATGGCGAGAGCGTCTTTTTACCGCGCTTTATGCTCAAGCGCCGCTGGCAGGTGTTTAATCAAGAGGCCTTAGACTGGGCCTTACAGAGCAAGAAGCCGATTATCTTCTGCGTGCCGCACACCTTTGCTCTTGATCGCTGTGGCCTTTATCTGTCCTTTAGTGGTCTGCCGATGTTTGCGGTGGTCAATGATCAGGACAACCCTGTCTTTAATTGGTTCTTAAACTACCAGCGCATTACCTTTGGTGGCACCATTCACACCCGTGAAGCAGGATTTCGCTCGATCTTAAAAGCCTTAAAGCAGGGGCGTCACTGCTACTTCCTCTGCGATGAGGACTTAGGCCCTGAGAGTGCCCACTTTGTGAACTTCTTTGGCGTGCCAAAGGCCATGGTAGGCTCGCTGCCACGTATGGCCAAGGTGACTGATGCGGTGGTGCTGGTGCTGTACTGCTGCTACAACCTCAAAACCGCCATGTACGAGTTGCACTTTACGGCAGTGGACAACTTTCCTCAGGAAAATGCGGGTAGTGCAGGGCACAATGAGCAGGGCTTAGATGAGGACTTGCAGCGTATCACTGACATATTTATGCAGGATATTGCGGCGGCTCCGGAGCAGTACATGTGGTTCCTGCGCATCTTTAAGACGGTGCCGGATAAGCGCTACTTTGTCGACATTTACGAGAATAGCCATGGCCGTAAGGTGGATCACGTCATTGACTATGCCCATCGCCGTGAGCCGTTATTGGAGCCACTCACGGTCAATGAGAAGAACTATCAGCCACCAGTGGATTATGAGCCTATTGTTGCGGCCCTAAAGGAGCAAAAGGACTCAAAGGAGAGGCAGTAAGCGGCGGCAGGGCAGAACGTGCCACCTGAGAGTAGGTGTTTGCTGCGGCGCTATTCTCAAGATCGAGATAAGGCGCTGTCAGGCTCTTTTTATGGCCTGCGGCGTAAACCACTACCCGCTGAGCCCTTGCTGGTCACGGCTATTAGGCGCAAGCTCTCTGGGGTATTGTGGTAGTGAAGTCTCCATGTGCTTACGCACATGGCTTCCTCCCGTTTTAATAGGGAGGGTCCTGAACAAGAATACAATCCTACCTCAGCACCGTTCCAAACA
>CASEBB010000060.1 GCA_949286015.1 uncultured Succinivibrionaceae bacterium
GAGGATGTGTATACGCTGTGCTTGGCTAAAGCCCCAATACTAACTGTCGGCTAACCCCACTCTTACGAGTGGGGCATGCGCCGACAACTCTAGGTCAAATGGAAGCTGATCCAGACCCGCAGACAGCTGAGTTAGTCGCTCTGTTAACGGAAAAAGTCGCGCTGCTGTCGGAAAAAGTCTCGTTGCAAACTAACCGAGTTTCTCTTATGACCGACCAAGTCTCGATGCTGCTCGAGCTTTTCTCTAAGGTGGAGGAAGCTGAAAAGAAAGCTGCGCGCACCGACGTGACCAGCCTTTCATCTCAGGTGGTTGAGTCTTTCTCCGCCATGGGGGCAATGCTACTCTCCTTTGGCACCTACTTATGGACAACCGTAGACGCGATGCCGCTTAGAGAGTGGCTTGTCATTATGGCGCTTCTGCTCTTGATCCTGTTTGTCATTGTTGCTCTTTAGCGCCAGCTGCTTTGGGGTACCAAGCACAAAGCAAGAGGCATTGGCATGAGGGCGTGGCATGGCTTGTATCTTATGTACCGCCTTAAAAAGCAAAAAGCACCAGCTTACAGCCAGCTATAAGGCTGCAAAACCGGTGCTTTGGGGTAGTGTAAAGAGCTCTGTGTGGCTTGGCACACGCCTTAGGAGCAGTGCTCTTAGCGCGGTGCTCTCAGCGCAGAGCACGCCTGTGACGCTCTGTGCGTGTAAGGCGCAGCTCTTACGCTCTTGGCTCTTACGCTCTTAGCGCTCGTCCATAGCCACCACGTGACGCTCTGGCGAGCCAATGTAGATCTGACGTGGACGGCCAATGCGGCTCTCTTCCATGATCTGCATCTCGTTCCAGTGCGAAATCCAGCCAATAGTACGGGCTAAAGCAAAGATCACGGTAAACATCGAGGTTGGGATGCCAATGGCCTTTAAGATGATACCGGAGTAGAAGTCCACGTTTGGATAGAGGTTGCGCTTGATGAAGTACTCATCGCTCAAGGCAATCTGCTCTAACTCCGTGGCCACGCTTAAGATTGGGTGGTTCTTAATCTTGAGCTCTTGTAAGACCTCATGGCAGGTCTCACGCATCACCAGCGCACGTGGGTCGTAGGTCTTGTACACGCGGTGACCAAAGCCACTTAAGCGGAATGGATCGTTCTTGTCCTTAGCACGGGCAATGTACTCAGGAATACGATCGACCGAGCCAATCTCCTCTAACATGCGTAAGCAGGCCTCGTTAGCACCACCGTGGGCAGGGCCCCATAAGGAGGCGATACCAGCGGCAATACAAGCGTATGGGTTAGCACCCGAGGAACCAGCTAAACGCACTGAAGAGGTCGAAGCGTTCTGCTCGTGGTCTGCGTGCAGAATGAAGATACGGTCTAAGGCACGCTCAATCACTGGGTTGACTTCATAAGGTTCGCATGGGGTCGCGAACATCATGTGCAGGAAGTTGGCAGCGTAGCTTAAATCGTTACGTGGGTAGATAAATGGGTGGCCAATAGAGTACTTGTAGGCCATGGCTGCTAAGGTTGGGATCTTAGCAATGAGGCGAATTAAAGTGGCCTCACGGTGCTCTGGATCGTAGATATCGAGGCTGCCGTGATAGAAGGCCGAGAGAGCGCCTGCCACACCACACATAATGGCCATTGGGTGGGAATCGCGGCGGAAGGCCTTAAACAGCGAGGAGATTTGCTCGTGGATTAAGGTGTGGTGCTTGACGCGATCGCAGAACTCGTCGTACTCGCGCTTGGATGGCATCTCACCCTTGTAGAGCAGATAGCAAACCTGCAGATAGTCCGCTTTGCGGGCTAAGTCCGCAATTGGGTAGCCACGGTAAAGCAGGACACCTTTCTTGCCATCGATGAAGGTAATACGCGAACTACAAGCTGCCGTAGAGACAAAGCCTGGGTCGTAAGTGAAGTAGCCTTGCTTACCTAACTCACGAATATCGATGCACTCAGGGCCCAAGGTGCCTTTTAAGATAGGCAGTTGGATTGGGTCATGGCCAGGGATGGTGAGAGTTGCGACCTTGTCCAGAACGGTAATTTCGTGTTCCGTGTTTTCTGACATCGATGAAACTCCTTTGATGGTGAACAACAGACACGCACTTTCGATTTGCTAATGGCACCAACAGCTCTGAGCTCATGGCCGCAGCTTAGCTGTCTGGGGCAGGTTTGCCTAGTGCCGCCTGAAGCTGCTTAGGGCAGCATCAAAGGAGCCGGTTTACGTGCGTGTTGTGAGCTTGAGGCATATAGCCTCAAGACAAATACGGCTGGCTATGAGAGGAGCTGGTGCTAAACCCAGCATTCCTTACACAGCACAGGGGGCCTTTACTAAGCGTGCTTGCCGCTGGGCGGCCGTGCTTAGTTGTCCCATCTCTCAGATGATGGGGGCAGGCAGGGGAATAATGGTGGGGAATGAGAAGCAGGCGCCATGAGGGCACCACTTTTTGTGTTAAGCGCCTCGCTGCTTGCAAGCGTAAAGCGGAGGCAGAGTCGTGCTCACGACATTGGTTTTCTCTGTTACTTGCTGCTGTAGCGTCGCGTAACCGCAGAGTAAAACACTGTGGGGCCGTGTTGCTGGGTGCTAGCTCGGCCACGTCTTAGTTAAGACACGTCCTAGTCCAGAGAGGCTCGTGCGCGGAGCACGCTTGCGAGCAGATAGCGCCACCAATAGTTTTATCTGAATATAACCGCATTATGCGATCACTTTCACAAAAACGCGGCTTTTGCTTGTTCGTGGTGCATTGCCAGATAAATGCACTATATTTGTGCAGAGGTGGCAATAAACGATACAAAATGGTGCTTACACAGGGCAGGGAGCAATGTAACCGCGCAGAGCGGTGCTGCCACGGCATAGGAGCAGTGGTAGCGGTGCAGCATAGTTGTGGCGCACTGTTGTGGGAGAGAGCGCGTGCGGGCACGGCCGAGGTGGGCTTGCTGTGGAGTGACCTCTTTTGGCGCTACTCATACTATCATAGGGCAAAGCGTGCACTAAAACTGAGCGCTTTCTAGCATTTTTCTCTTTCAGTGGGGCGGTTGGGGCGCTTGCAAGCCTGACGGCGGGCTTATGGGAGTGCAGGCAGCATGTTCTGTGGTGTACGGGAAACACCGGTTAAGAGACCTGTGGCAGGCATTAACCACCACTATCACTATCACTACCACTGCCACCACCACCACCACCACCACCATCACCTACTCTTCCATTACCACTACCAAGCGTCATTCTTCTCAGGGATAGAGCTGGCTGCAAGACGGCCGTGCGTTAGCTGTGGCGCTTGTCTTAGATCAATCACAAGTCTGCTCTGAGGGGTACGCGACGAGGTGTAGTGGCAAAGGAAGCGCGGAACGAACTCTCTGCTAGCAACCATAGTTGAGCCGCGTCAATATGGGAAGGTGCTCACAGCACGGAAAAGTGAAATGGCTTTTTTTGCCTGCTGACTTAAATTGGTGCTATCTATTAACACGCAACCAGCTTTGTATAATGACCGCAGTGTCTTTGCCTGTTATACCAACTTGAGGTGCATCCGGTGGCCACTTCGCTCTTGCCTGTCCATAACGATTTTTCCTTGCTCTTGGAGCAAGTCTGCTACGCCTGTGCTGCAGTGAATCTCAATGAGCAGAGCATTCGCGTGATTGTGAATAGCCTTAGCCCACGGGAAAATGGCGAGACTTTCGCCTATGCTGGCTACTACGCCACGCAATTTCTGGTGCTCAAGGACTTAAACCCTGAGCTGTACGCGCACCTGTCTTTAGAGCACTTACAGCAGCTCTATAAGGACAAAGGCCATGAGCACTTCGACTTTGAGTCACCTGACCAACCCAATATGAAGTTCACGCTGGATATCTACGTGCCTGAGGCCAATATCCAAGCGGTCTATCTCGTCTGCCGTCGTGAGCGCAAGGCCGACCTCTTCGCTGCAATTGCCCAGCAGTTTATCTACGCACACTGCGATTACTTCATATACATCGATGCCCGCCGCAACAGCTATACGGCCTTCGCCATTACTGATGAGAGCTCGACTAAGCCGCCAATGTTTTGCGCTGACTACGACGAAATCATAATCCAGTATGCGTACACCTACTGCACGCCTGAAGAGCAAGAGAACACCATCTACGAGATGACGTTGGCTCGGGTCATTGACCAGCTGGATAAGTACGGGGTTCACAGCTTCTACAGCAGCATTTACGAAGACGGCGAAATCCATCGCAAATACTTGGAGTATCGCTATTTCAACAAAGAAGAGAAGATGATTCTGCTCTTCCGCTCTGACGTCACCGATGTGTACAACGAAGAGAATCAGTACGCGCAAAAGCTGCAAGCGGCCATTGATCAGGCCTACACTGACTCGTTAACCGGCATTCTCAACGCACAGGGTATGCAGGATCACGTCAATGAGAAGTTGCTGTCTATGAGTGTCGATGCGATGTCTGGCAATGGACTGCGTGATGATGATGAGCCGCATTTATCGGCCTTGCTCTTCATCGACCTCGACAACTTCAAGCAGGTCAATGACCAGTGTGGTCACCTCATGGGCGATCAAATCCTCAAAGATATCGCGGCGGCACTCAAAGAAAACTTGCGCGCCGAGGACTTAGCAGCCCGCATTGGTGGCGATGAGTTTGAGGCTTTTATTGCCCATCTTGATTCGCGTGAAGATGGTGTAGCCATCTGCCAGCGTATTCTCTACGCCATCGAAGATCTGCCACAAAAGCACAACTTTGACGTGCCACTATCTTGCTCGATTGGTGTGGCCTTTAGCCCTGACGATGGGCATCAATATGCGGATTTAGTCCGCATCGCTGATGCTCGTGTTTATGCCGCTAAGCGTCGTGGCAAGCGCACGGTAGTGTTCGAGTAGGGGATCTGTGTCACGCCGCAGGCTAAAGACCTGCTGCCAGTCTTTGACGCTCATTTGTAGTACAGGATGTGGAGCACACCCGCAGGGATAAGTCACAACGCTCTGCCGTAGCAAGCAGGCACAGGAGCACACCATGGCACGCTTTAGCGAGTTGGCTTTTTTAAGCAGCAAATTGAGCATCGCCTTGTTACGTGTGGACTTTGAGTCCGATGAGGTCTTAGTCATTAGCAACTCAGCGCGGCCGGTAGAGAATGGTTACACCTTTAGCTGGCGATCGTATGCGCTCACCTGCTTAAAGGGGCTCTTTGGCTCCAACCCCACCATTCTCCAAGATATCACCTCCAATTCGCTCAAGCGTTTGGCGGTCAATGCGCAGCTGTCGGATGAGAAAGTCTTCAACCGTGTGCTGGTGCACTCTGAGGATTTGACGGCCCTCTACAGCCTGAACATTGTCTTCCAAGATGATGGCTTCAAGACCTTCGCTTACATCACGGTTACTCGTGACAACGAGCAACGCCTGCTGCACTCCATCGTAAAGACCTTTATCTTCAACGTCTGCGACTACTTCGTGCGCATCGAGGTCGACACCGACCGCTTTTCAATGATTTCCACCTCATCGCGTGATACGCCACTGCCGATGGTATCGGGTTGCTACACCGAGGAGATGCACCGCTACAATAAGCTCTTTGTCGCGCCAGAGGATTATGAGCACATCACCGCGCTGATGGAAATTAAAAACATGGTCAAGGCCTTAGAGACCCAGCCATGTTTGACCTTTTACAGTGGCTTAATCGAGAACGGACGCTACGCACGTAAGAAGTTAGAGGCCCGCTACTTTGGTGATAACAAGAACATCATCTTGTTGTACCGCATGGACGTGACCCAGATTTACAACGAAGAGCGCCTTAAGGTGAAGCGCTTAGAGGAGATGTTAGAGCGCGCTTACACCGACGCTATGACCTCTTTGCTCAATCACCAAGGCATGGAGAGCCGCTGCACCAGCCTGCTTGAGAGTCTGGTAAGTGAGCAGCAGCGTGAGCAGCAACCTACTAAAACGGTGGCTGCAAATGGGACACAAGCTTCCGCTTCTGTTCCAGCTATCGCTACCACTACTGTTACCTCTCCGAGCGCTGAGGCTACACAGGAAGCTGCTGCTGTAGCCGCTGAGGTTGCGCCGCCATACGAGATCACGGGGGTAAAACCACCTGTGAGTATCACTACTCTGCTGCAAACAGGCACAACCCCAAGCCAAGCTGCGGAGCTACATGTGGCCTCACTGCAAGAGAGTATCTCAGGTCAGCAGAACCTCATGTGTGCGCTGCTGTTTGTTGACCTCGATAACTTCAAGCAGGCCAATGACAAGTTTGGCCATCCCGCTGGTGATGAGGTGTTGCAGCAGACTGCCCAGATCATTAAGGAGTCCTTACGTGGTAAGGACTTAGCAGGGCGTATGGGCGGTGATGAGTTTGAGATCATGCTGGTCGACATCAAGGACAAAGAGTACGCACAGCACGTCGCGCAGCATATCTTGAGCAGAGTGGAGAGCATTGCGGTGGGCGATGGCTCGGTGCAGGTCTCTTGTTCCATTGGCATTGCTTACACCTGCGATGAGGGCTTTGCGTATAAGGCTCTGGTGGCTAAAGCGGATAAGTGCGTTTATCGGGCAAAAAGCTTAGGCAAGGGCCAAGTCGTTTCTGAGCTTGCTGCTGATGATGAGCACAACGACTAAGGCGCGCGTAACCTTAAGCACAGCCTGCAGTAAGCTGTAGCGTTGGTATCTGAAAAAGCGCCTGACGGCGCCTCGAGAGTAGCGTTTAAGCAAACACCTACTCTCAGGGTAGACACCTGATTGTAGGCAGTTTTCTCCTTTGGAATTGGCTTTTTTAGACATCTACGCTGTAGCAGTCAGTGCTGTGTAGTGGGCACCTTCTCGTAGTCCTACTTTGAGCGTGATGGTAGTTGTGACGCTAAGGTCTCTAAGGTCTGCTGCTGAAGCCACTACAGAAGCAAAAGTGCTCTGGGGTCTGCAGCAAGTAGTGGTTAGCAGCGTAACAGCAGGCTCTGCCTTTTGCCCACCCTGATGTAGACGGTATTAGAGGTAGGAGCTTATTGGGCTCTACTCAGGGGTTGGTGGATGTCACCACGTAACCTCATACCTTTAGGCAAGCACATGAGCCGTGGTTATGGCGTTTCATGTTAGCCACTACTAAAAGTAGTGAGGAGCTCTATCCACCCAACTCTGAGGTGATCCGCTTATTGCGCCCTGAGTGTGGACGTAACTCTGTGGCGCGTGCACATGTGGAGATGTGGGGATAACGCGCGGGACGTGGGATATAGTGGCTCCGGTGATCTTGCAGGCTGTGGCGAGATATTGCTCTTTTGGGCCGTGCGCGCTTAGGCCTTTTTCTGCTAACATGAGGAGTTTGTTGTTTTGCTAGGCACTGCGATGTGTGTGCGTCTTGCCCCAAGTGCCAGCACTGGCACTTTGTTCTGTCAGTTTTTACCTCAGGATTAGCTCCTGTACAGGATTAAGCTCCTGTAAGCACAACCGGCGCGGGGTGGACGCTATATTGGAGAAAACCTCTTTCCATGCAACAGAAGATTTTGCTCACTGAGTGCACCGATGCTACGGGCTTGATTGCGAAGATCGCCACTACCTGCTCGGAATTTGGCCTCAATATTGTGCGCCAAGATCAGTTCGCCTCCCACGAAGATAACCGCTTCTTTATGCGCTCGGTCTTAGAGGGTGACTTTAGTGCTAATCATGAGAGCAAGTTCTTACAGTGTGTGACGGCTAAACTCCCTGATGACGCCACGGTCTCCTTAAAGGATAAGGCTGTACTGCCACGTATCGCCGTGTTAGTCACCAAAGAGGCGCACTGCTTAGGTGATCTGCTCATTAAGAGCTACTCTGGCTCCTTACACGCCGAGATCGTAATGGTAGCGGGTAACTACCCAGAGCTGGGTAATCTGGTGGAGAAGTTCAACATCCCATTCCACTGCGTTTCGCATGAGGGCATCTCTCGTGAGGAGCACGAAGAGCGCATGATGAAGGTGATTGATGACTACAATCCAGATTACATCGTGCTGGCCAAGTACATGCGCATCCTCTCGCCAAAGATGGTGGCACACTACCCATTAGGCAAGCTCATTAACATTCACCACTCGTTCTTACCTGCCTTTATTGGTGCTAAGCCATATCAGCAGGCCTTTGATCGTGGCGTAAAGATCATTGGTGCTACGGCGCACTTTGTTACGGACAACCTCGATGAGGGCCCAATCATTGAACAGGACGTGATTAAGGTCAATCACCGCTACGATGCTGCGGATATGGCTAAGGCTGGTCGTGATGTTGAGCGTGTGGTGCTCTTACGTGCCTTAAACCGTGTCTTTGACAATAAGGTCTTTATCCACGGCAATAAGACCGTCGTCTTCTAAAGAGCAGCTTAGGCGCAGCACTGCTGCCTGTAAGGAGCTGCGCAAGGCCGTAGAGCGTCATAAAAGCCCCCAATAGCTTACTCAAGATGCGCACCTCGAGCAGTGCCGCCGCTAGTCGCCACTTAGGAGAGAGTGATCTAATAACTGACGGAAGCAAAGTTGAGTGCTGGCAACAACCTACACCTCGAGATAAAAGGTGTTATAGCCTGAGCCTACCTTAGGTCGGTGCACCATGCTTACCCTAAAGTCCGTCATCTATTAAGTCAGTCGTTCCTTATCGCATAAAACATCAGAGCACGTGGGCTCATTGGTGGTTAAAGTGGGCGGCTGTGCCTGAGGAGCTTTAGGTGTGAGGTGCGTGGTACCTGCGGCAGTGCTCAGCTAAAGCAGCAGTGCGCATGGCAGATAGCTGAGGGTAGCGGGCATAAGTAAGTCCTGCCTCGCCCTGCGCAATGCTGCGATAAGAAGTGCCCCGCTGGAGCACAGCACTGCCCAGAGCTGCGCTTAGTGCCAGTAACCCTCAGAGGGGGCGGCGAGCGCTTACTCTTGAGAGCGGCGCTACGTTGTGATGCTGACTTAGGAGCAGCAGGGGACTGCTCGACGGTGATACAGGGTGCGGGTGCAATGGCGGGACTACCACAGAGGCAGTTGGCACTCTCGGTTGTAGGGAAAGGGAAAAGAGACATACGAGCGTCGGGCTTGGCTGTAAGAGCGCTCGCTGAAAAAAGACGAGGTTAGCGCTGGCGGTAAAAAGGCGTGACCGTGGCCATGAGGCGCGGCTGTTACTGTGGCTGTGGCAGCAGGAGTGGTGCTGAAGCGGCGTTGGGAGTGAGTGCCTCAGCGTATGCGTATGCAGCGCTAAATACGGATGCGGGAGATATCCGGCTTTTGGTACAAATTGGTCACATGAAAAATCGGGATATTGGCCGCCTTACACACGCGATCTAACCGCCGATCACGCATCTTGCGGTCAATGCGCTTGTGCGTGGGGTCATCAAGCTCAATGGCACAGGCAATACGATCCGTGCGCTTATCAATAAGCATGAAGTCAAAACTCATGTTATTGCACTTTTGCGCAAAGGTACGCCGCTGCGGCAGATTGAGACTGGAGACATCAGCGTTAATCTGCACCGCTGAGCCCACGCTTACCTGACAGTAAACGTGGTAGCGCTCACCAAACCACATTCTGAGCTTTTCTAAGTACTGATGCTCGTAGTTGGTTACTAAGTGGTGCTTGCCGGTCACTGCCCCAGCCCGCAGCATGGCCGTAAAGATCTCATCAGTCTCATCAAGATCGGGGATGTTATCAGCCATGACCGAGCCAGGCTTAATGAGCTCATTAAAGTGGTCAGTCACACGGCCGTGCTTAAAGTCCCTGTAGTCCTTTTCAGGATTAGGGTCTAAGAAGTCCAGCGTCTCATTGAGCTTGTTGGGATCAGGTGGCCGCAGCGTCGGCCTTTTACCAAAAAGCAGTCTACTGATAAGGCCCTGCTTTTTTACCGGTATGGTGCAGCGTGCCGTGGCTGCTGTCGCAGCCGCTGTGCTCTTGCTAGCCGCTTTATCCTTTGTGCCCTTTGTGCTTACAGCCTTACTGCGCTTGCCTTTAGGGGCCATCGCCTCGGTGCTACTTAGGCTCTTGCGATTGCTTCGACTGGGAATAACCCAGTACAGCGCCATAAACAGCAGCAACCCTAAGGCAAGGCACATGACCTTACCCGAGAGCGACAGCGCCAGAAAGCTATCGAGGAGTGCAAAGAGGGCGTCCAATAGTGACTCCAGAGGGGATCAGTGCTGGGGGAGGCAACAACAGCCACCTACCACAAGGAATAACGCAACCCAGAGCAGAATAGGGCAAACCAGAGTGCCGTGCAGTTCAGCACAGTGCAGCGTCGCGCAAGGAGTGAAGCGGGCGCTTATGGGGCTAAGCGGTTAATTGTCCACGAGCCATCAGCTTGCAGGTCGTAAATGAAGCGGTCGTGCATGCGGTTCTCGCGGCCTTGCCAGAACTCCACTTGGTGGAATTTGACCTTATAGCCACCCCAGAACGATGGCAGTGGCACCTCACCGTCCTTAAACTTTTGCTTGAGCTCAAGGAACTTACCCTCGAGGATAGAGCGAGCGGAGATGCGGCTTGACTGGTGCGAGGCCCATGCAGCAATTTGGCTGTCGCGTGGACGGGAGTGGAAGTACTTCATCACCGCTGGTACGGAGAGCTTTTCAGCCGTGCCAATGAACATGACCTGGCGTTCTAAGTAATACCATGGGAAGAGCAGGCAGATCTTTGGGTTTTTGGCCAATTGCTGGGCTTTACGCGAGCCTAAGTTGGTAAAGAACACTAAGGACTCAGCATCGTAGTTCTTTAAGAGCACCATGCGTGAGTAGGGCTGACCGGTTTCATCCACAGTGCTGACGACCATGCCGTTAGGGTCAAAAAGCTTGGAGTCGATCATGTCCTTTAACCAGCGCTCAAAGAGCGGGATAGGGGTAGGGGTGAGATCTTTTTCGTCCAAGCCGGACATGGTGTAACTGCGACGCAGTGGGCTGACATCAATCATGTGTGCCTCGAAAAAAACACAAGCAGCAAAGGAGCTGGGGGAGTGGGGAGTAGAGTTTAGAGAGTGATTCGGTAGTGGGGGCGAGTGGTTGTAGAGTAATTCTGGGGAGTGTAGTGGAGAGTGGCGTGCTTACATGGGAGTGATGGTACTTGGCGTGACGTGGGTTAAGACTGCAAGGTCGCGCTGCATGAGCAGCATACCCGCTAACTTAAGCCGCTTATGGTTTTAAGGAGCTCAGGGAGTGTCTTGCTGAACAATCTGGAGATGAATCTTAAGACCACTCTTAAAGATGATTGTATAGGGCGCATAGTTGGGGCGACCCTCTTTAGGTTCGTGGGTATGCACGGCAGGGGCAGGGAGCTTTTACTTCAGTGTCGTAAGCGCTTATTGCTATGGCCACCACGCATAGCATAAACGCCACTGAGGAGCAGCTGACTTAAGCGCGCCTCAGCTTAAGGCAAGCATGCATGTATGCATGCATGCGTGCAAGCGTGTATGCAACCAACTGCCGAGAGGCGCAGGCTCTATTGCCCCTTGCATCGAAAGGTTTGGGGCGTACCATCTAACCTTGCAGCCTTCACTGAGGTGAGCACTCCTGCCTTAGCAGAGGAGTGGCTCTTTGCGGTAAACGGCGCCTCGCAGCGCTGCGCACGCACAAAAGAATGTACCCGCTGTGAGCGGCCCCTAAGTGTAGCGCGGATACCCCCGCCGTGCACACCCTCGCACCAAATTCCCATCTATACGCCGTTTGTTACCGCCCTCACCCTTACACCTGCACTACCAGTGCACTGTAATGTTACGGTAACGTAACAGTGCCATGCCCCTCATGCGTTTTGCCTGCAAAATCCGCTTATCTATCATGTCAGACTTTTCATGCGTAATAAAAGCGCTGTACCGAGGTCATCTGTGCACAAAAAGCCCAAAGGCATGCGCTTTTGCTCTGGTAGGTGCGACATGCTAAGGATGAAACTTGCTCATAAGCAACGCTTATGAGTGGACAAAAATTCATGCTCTTTAAAGCCATTTGTGCACGGTAAATATCATCTTTGCGCTGCAAAAAGATGGCAACTGGTATGTAAGTGCTTTCTTAAAGTATTTTTATAAAGTAGTTTTACAAATGTTATCAGTAACATTAAGCTTTGCTCATAGGGGTAAAGGGCATATTTAAGCCAAAGCTGAAACAAATGGTGATCACTGAGGGGAAAATTTTGGCCTAAATGTGAGCAAACTTTGAATATTGCACAGGGGCCATTTTGCCCCTAATGCTATAATGGGCGCCGTTATCACAACACAGCGCTGACGTGACCTGAGGGCTTTAATCTTAAGGTGACGTGAGGTCGCGGTGGTGGGCTACATCTTCTCCATTGGTCGTACTTGCAGCAATGCGGGCTAGCAAGTGCAAGCTACGGTGCTGCTTTGTGAGGATTGTCGAGCAGCATTCTGAGCTGTCGCAGCCAATGGCGTGTGGGCTCGGGAGATATGCCAAGAGAGCGCGGTGGTGCTCGTTTGGGCATGGTTTTGTTTGGTTTGCAGGGGCAATAATGTCTACTCCGATTTCTCAGACTGTTTTAGTTATCAACTGCGGCAGCTCGTCCGTGAAGTTCGCCATTATGAATCCTGAGGATGGCCACATTTACTTAAGCGGTATCGCTGAGGCGATGGGCTTACCTGAGGCCTTTATCTCGTGGCGCTTCGCTGGTGAGGACAAGAAGAAGACCAACATCTCCGGCTACAACCATGAGAAGGCCTTAGAGTTCCTCGTCAAGGAAATCTTAGGCTCGCACAAGGAGCTCTTAGAGTCGATCGTAGCTTGCGGTCACCGCATCGTGCACGGCGGCGAGTTCTACAGCGCCCCAACCTTAGTCGATGATGAGGTCGTGGCCAACATCGAGAAGGTCATTCCTTTTGCGCCTTTACACAACCCTGCTCACATCTTAGGTATTAAGGCAGCCCGCGCCTCCTTCCCTAACATCCCACACGTGGTGGTCTTTGACACTGCTTTCCACCAGACCATGCCACCAGTTGCGTACCGCTTTGCTATTCCTGAGGAGTACTACACCAAGGGTGGTATTCGTCGTTATGGCGCTCACGGTACTTCGCACATGTACCTCTCGCAAGAGGCGGCCTTACTGTTAGGCAAGCCACTTGAGGAGACCAATGTCATTACTTGCCACTTAGGCGGTGGTGCTTCCGTGTGCGCGGTTAAGGGCGGCAAGTGCATGGATACCTCGATGGGCCTCACCCCATTAGACGGCCTCATCATGGGTACCCGTACCGGTGCGATCGACCCATCGGTCGTGTTCTTCTTATGCGATCGCTACCACTTAACCCCAGAAGAGGTTAAGGACATCTTCAATAAGAAGTCTGGCCTCTTAGCGCTGTCTGGTATTTCCTCCGACATGCGTCCAATTTGCGAGGGGTATGAGAAGGGTGACGAGCGCTGCACCTTAGCCTTAGAGGCTTTCTCCTATCGCTTAGCTAAGTTCATCGCCTCCTACTATGTGCCATTAGGCCGTGTTGATGCTATCGTCTTCTCTGGTGGTATTGGTGAGAACTGCTGGGAAGCCCGTAAGATCACCTGCGAGTACTTACGTGAGTGCTTAGGTGTGGAGCTCGATCAAGAAGTTAACGTCAATGCGTTAAGCCGTGTTGGCCACGATGGCGGTGTGATTTCTACCCCAGCTTCCAAGGTGAAGATCATGATGATCCCAACCAACGAGGAGCTGGTGATTGCCAAGTCGGCAATGAGCTTTGTGAAGTAAGCGCAGCGCTGCTTTTGCTGAGCTTCAGAGTTTTCCCGTTAAGGCTGCGTGAGCAGCTATAGAGAAAGGGCAGGGGGCACAAGCTTTCTGCCCTTTTTGTTTGTGGTCACTAAAATCTGAGGCGGTTTGAGGGCAACACCTGAGGGTAGACAGATTGAGGCTGCTGCTGCATATCTTGATGGTGGCTTTTGGGTGGGATTTAAGCGCTTGTGCATGGTGCAGCTATGCGGTAAACTGATAGCACTCTTTATAGAGCACATGCGCGCTGGCCTTTTCTGCAAGAGCCGCGTCGCTGAGCTGTGAGTGCATAACCTCAGGATATGCTGCCGCGTACTGGCTGGATCTTAAGGTGAGCGCGGCAAGCTGGCTCTTAAAGAGAATAGAGGTGTGCACGCCGTAAATACTCCTTTTTGCGGCGCCAGCATGCGGATAACAGTAGGTGGGGTAAAGCCCAATAACTTGCCAGCATCATGCGCAGTAAGCTTCCTGTCTACCTGTCTTTCTGTGCATGGCGCAGCTTGCTTTGTGACCCACCACAGATGCTTTGGGGTGGGACATGGCTAACATCTTTGACTTCCGCAACCAGCTGATCGCTGCCTTTAGAGAGTTCAGCTCCTCCTTTACGCGTATCGCCGCCCCTGATATCGAGCAAGAAGTCACCAAGAAGCTCAAAGACGAAAAGATCTACACCCCTGAGCCCCTGCTGCAAATTAATCCCAGCTACAAGCAGGAGGGCTCCATTAGTGACTTTGTGCGCAACGACACCACCAGAGCCTCAACTGCGCTGCATCCTCTTTGTGCCACCATCTTCTGCAAAGGTAGCCAGCCGCTCAATCTCTACGCTCACCAAGCAAAGGCCATTGAAATGGCCGCTAACCACAAGTCCTATGTCGTTACCTCTGGCACCGGCTCGGGTAAGTCGCTGACCTTTTTCATCCCTATCGTCGACCGTATCCTCAAAGACAAGGACATAGAGCAGCAGCTCTTTGGTGGCGAGCCGCTACAACGCATCCGTGCCATCATCGTGTACCCGATGAATGCTCTTGCTAACTCGCAACAAGAGGAAATCAATGGCTATCTCAAGCTCCACTCTGAGTCCATAGTAGTGAGACGCTTTACTGGCCAAGAAGGGCAAGATGAGCGAGACGAGATTCGTTCTGGGGAGGTGACTCCAGATATCCTCCTTACCAATTACATGATGCTGGAGCTGATGCTGCTCCGTAAGGAAGATAGCAGCATCATTGATCGCTGCCACGGCTTGCAGTTTTTGGTTTTAGATGAGCTGCACACCTATCGTGGTCGCCAAGGCTCAGATGTGGCTTTGCTGTTACGCCGCTTACGCCAACAGGTAAAGTTGGATCCTCAGCACAATGAGCACGATCGTAAAATCGTGCGCGTGGTGGCTCCCAAGCTGGCCTATGACAATGTTGAGATGGTAGAGCAGCGGCCGCTGTGCATTGGTACCTCAGCTACCATGGCCTCTGTCGATGAGGCCAAGGATAGTGCTCAAGATAGCGCGGAGGTTGTGGCTAAGTTTGCCTCAGATCTCTTTGGTGAGCCTATTACCTTAAGCCAAGTGATCAAAGAGGAGTTAGAGCGGGTTACTGCCGTCTCGGTAGATGAGTATGAGCGGAAAAATGGCGTGCTCATGCTGCATACAGCGGTAGAAAAGGCGGCCACCAATCAGCTGTACTTTGCCGAGGGTAATGGCTCTGATCTTAAGCGTAACCACTTAGCGGTGTGGCTTGAAAAGAACCTGAGCTTGGATGTGCACACTAATATGCGCGCCAAGCCACAGAGCCTCACTGAGATTGTGGCGAGCTTAAGCAAGGATGCTGAGGTTTCAGATCAGACCGCCCGCCAAGCGCTGATCAACTTTATGATTATGGCTGCACACAGTTCTGCTCCTGTTGGTGCAGACAGTGCGGATAAGCCAGCAAAGGGGCTCTTTTCTTTTAAGCTCCACCAATTTATCAGTGGCCCAAGTCAGGTGTACGTGTCTTTGGATCCTATAGGGAAGCGTCGTATATCCCTCGAGGGCCAGGCATACTTTAAAGACGAGCAGCTGTCCCTTAAGGAGCAGGCGGAGGCGGTGCTGTTTGCGCCTGTAGCTGGAGACAATGATAGTGAGGCGGGGGCTGCGCTGCGAAACACTACGGTGGTAACTTCTTCTGCCAGCACTACTGCCAAGCAGAGCCACAATCAGGCAAATAAAGCTCTGGTGGGCAAAGCTAAAGACAGTGCAGCTACAGCATCAACAGTAACGGCTGCTACTGCTGTGCACAGCGACTTATACCCCTACTTTGAGGTGCGTTTCTGCCGTGAGTGCGGTCAAGAGTACATCCCTGTATGGATTATCAAGCAGGGCAAAGAGGTGGTAGCGGTCAAGCCTCGTCCTTTTGGCATGTTGCCACCTGAGGATAGCGACCTACTTGCAGGTTATATCTGCCCTGTGACTGCCAGCCAGAAGTATCTGCAGGTCTTACATGATGACCAATTAGCCCTCTTACCTGAGGAGTGGGTGGATCGCGATAAAGGGACGGTGAGGAAAAACAAAGCAGGTGAAGTCCCGACCCGCTATCGCCTCGATCGCTATGGCAATGTGCTTGATCCGCACTATGTCCAAAATGCCGGACAAGGCACTGACTTCTGGCTTTTTGCTAAGAAGTTTCGCTTCTGCGTTAATTGTGGCCATATCTACCCAGCCCAAGGTAAGGATCATCACCGGCTCTTGGGACTATCTGGTGAGGGACGTAGCTCCGCTACCACCATCTTGAGTCTCCTGACGCTACACTTCTTAGGGGAGAGTTACACCGAACCGAGCAAGCTGTTGGGGTTTTCAGACAACCGCCAAGAAACAGCGTTGCAAGCAGGCCACTTCAACGATTTTGTGCAGCTGTTGCTCCTGCGCACGTCTTTAGTGAGCGCCTTGCAAAAGCATGACACGAACAATCATGCGGCCAAGGATTCTGTTTCTTCTTTTGCTCCTGTGGTTACAGTGGATCATGCTTACATGCCTGATCTACCTGAGCGTTTTAGCACAGAGCAATTGCTCTATGGCAGCACTCATGGCATGGAGCTTGGGGAGCTGGTTGAGGGTATGCTGCAGTGCTTGCACTTCTCTGGTAAATACAACTTTGAGTCCTATAAGGAGTTCCTGCTTAATCCTGCGAGTATCACCTTTGCCTTTAACCTCGAGCGCAACGGCACTATTCTCAAGCTGGAAGCGGTGTTGTGTTTTGTCTTTGGTTATCTCTTGCTTAGAGACTTACAGGACGAAGATCTCTACACCTTCCCGAGCCTAGAAAAGCTGGGACTGATGCGTATTGAGTACGCCGATCTCTATAAGATTTGCTGCCAAGAGGCGTACTTTGCCGCTGATCTTTGCCCTGATTGCTATCTCTTGCACCGGCTTTTCCCTAATGAGCGCGTGGAGTTGTTTACGCTGCTCTTGGATGAAATCCGCTATCGCCAGTGTATTGAAGCCAAGTACTTTACGGGCAAAGATCAGGAAGATATCAGTGCTAAGGCGCGTAATCTGATCAAGCCGCGTTGGTTTGAGGAAAAGGATTTTCAGTTCCAAGGCAAATCCTTTATTGTGCCGTTAAGTGCTGAGAGTTCCTCGCTTAGAGGGAAGAGGCGCTTTGACGGAGAGCGCTTTTCTGTACGCTCCAAGGTCAACTACCTTGTGCGCAATGCCCGTGTGTGGAAAGCTCTGCAAAAGCGTGAATCTGAGCTGCACTCTCCTAGCAAAGAGCAGGCGCAGAACATCCTTAGGCACATGGTCAGCGTGCTGTTAAATGAGAGTATCCTCACTCAGAACGCACGGGATCAGAGCTATAAACTTAATGCGACGCAGATTCGCTGGGTGTATACCGGTACACCATTTAATGCGGAGACCGTGCTGCAAGCGGAGGACTTTGTAAAGCGTGATGCTATGGGTAATGTGGGGCAGCAATACCTGTTCTTTAAGCACCTCTATCAGATCTTTGCAGCTGCTTATGAGTACCTGCCAAGTAATAAGCTGCATGCTGCCGCTCAAGGGGCAGCGGAACTGCTTACTGCAGCTGCACAGCCACCTGCAGTGGGGATAGAGCTTGATCCGCGTACTGGGCAGGGGCGGGCGCTTGATGCTGATGATTACGCTGATACTGTAGCTACGACCGTAGCTACAGTGGTAGAGCCAATGCCACAGTCAAGGCAGGACGTAGCGCCGCTCACTACATCTTCTGCGACTGCGGTGCAACATGACACCAGTGCACTCTTGCCAGAGATCTTCTCCTTTGAGGCGCACGAGCATACGGCGCAAGTGGACAAGGATGAGCGCCAAGAGCTGGAAATGCGCTTTCGCTTCAGCGATAAAGATCGCAGCAATTGGCGTAAGACTCATGACAACAGCGAGCTTAAGCGCTTACCGCTGCTGTTTTGCTCACCAACAATGGAATTGGGCATCGACATCTCTGACCTCAATTACGTGTTGCTGCGCAATGTGCCACCAACGGCTGCTAACTATGTGCAGCGCGCTGGCCGTGCCGGTCGCTTGGGGCAGCCTGCATTGGTGGTGACTTATTGCTCGGCGCATGGTGCACATGATCAGTGGTTCTTTAAGCGGCCAGAGGAGATGGTGCAAGGCACAGTACGTGAACCAACTTTAGACCTCACTAATGAGGCGTTGTTGCGCTCGCACTTGCACTCCTTATGGTTAACGCAGGTGATGCGTCATGCTCTGGTTACGGCTAAGGTTGAAGCCGCCACTGCAGATCAAGAGCGAGGGCTACCAAAGAATGTTTGTGAGCTGCTGCAATTGCCTATAGCCGATCCCACTGAGATAGGGACGGGAAAGTCGCGCATGGCGATTGTTGACGCTGATAAAGTGCGTCTCATGGCTCAGGAGACTGACTTTTATAACGAAATTAATGCGGTGACGCCGCAGACTTACAACACGTGGCTAAGGCAAAAGCTACCACTTAAGGAGCACTACCAAGAGCTGCTGCATGACCCTCAGGTGCAAGCTGCGGCGATAGATCAGGGCTTAGAGTTTATAGCGTCGCTACAGGATGCTTTTGCCGGTGCGATGTTTAACCTGCCTCAGGCTTGGCTTAATGGTGATGAGGTGCGGGCGCTGATGGCACAGGCGGCACAGGACTTTGATGGTTGTCTTGATACGTGGCGTTATCTCTTTGTTAGTGCCGTTAAACAGTTCTTGCACTATCGCTTAAATCTTGGCGTTATGGCTGATAAAAGCGAACAGCGCATGCATCAGATGGCATACCTACAGTTGATGCTGTTATTAGGCAAGACAGCCAGCAAGGATAACTATAACGATTTCTACCTCTATCGTTACCTTGCCAATCAAGGCTTCTTGCCTGGGTATAGCTTCCCTGCGATGCCGCTTTTAGCATGGTTGCCTGATCCGGATGAAGGCAGCTATGGCTCTGCTGCGCGCCATGAGCAGCATGTGGAAGTGATTTCACGGGCGAAGTTCTTAGGCTTAAGTGAGTTTGGCCCACGCAATGTCATCTACCACAATGGCAGAATTTACCAAATTGACCGTCTCAAGCTGCGGGCTGGTGATAGCTGCAATGCTAGTAAGAGCGTCTTAGGTACGAGCTCCGTAAGCGTGTGCCCACATTGCGGCTTTATGGCTGAAATCACACCTCAAGCGAGCATTAGCAACATCTGTGATAATTGCCATGCGGATATGTCAAGCCAGTTGCAGCGCCTCAATAATCTTTACCAGATCAGCGCGGTAGAAACGCGGGTGAAAGAGCGGATCACTGTCAGTGATGAAAACCGGCGCTTACAGGGCTTTGATATCCGTACCCTATACTCCTTTGCAAAGAGTGCAGTGGATAACAAGCCACGAAAGACCAAGTTTAAGGTGCTCTATGGCGAGGAGGTGCTGGCTACTATCACCTATGGCAGTTCCGCCGAGGTACGCCGCGTGAACTTAGGCTGGCGCAACCGCAAGGCCAAGGAGGTGTATGGCTTTAAACTCAATACTGAGACTGGCCAGTGGTGGGAAAAGGATCCGAGCGAAGAAACGATTAGTACCGATGTGAAAGAGGAGACGCCTCAGAACCTGCAGCGGGTGGTGCCTTACGTCAAGGACACGCGCAACATCATGCTCTTTGAGCCGTTGCCAGGGCAGGAGATGGTGGATAGGCAGGCCTTTATGGTGACCTTACAGGCGGCGATTGAGTCCAATGAGATCTTCTTGGAGCCAATGCCGGATGCTGACAGTCGTAATATGCTGCTCTTTTACGAGTGCGGTGAAGGCGGTACGGGCGTGTTGAATCGTATGGTTGATCTCTCACGACTGCAAGCTAGTGCGGAGCATGCTAACGCCATAGCATCTGCCACCTCCGCTACGCCATCTAGCGTTGTTGATGAACAGCACGCGGCACAAGGGAAAGCTGCATCAGCACTAGCCCAGACTAACATGCTAGCGCTCATCGCGCACAAGGCTCTTGAGATCATGCACTACCAAAGGCCACAGGGTGAGACGCTCTGGGATTGGCGCAAGCAGGATGAGTACAACACCAAGCCAGAGTGCTTTAAGGGGTGCTATGACTGCTTGCTGACTTATTACAACCAACCTGACCATGAGACCATTGATCGACAGAACAAGGATCTCTTTCGCTTCTTGGTGAAGCTGACGCAATGTACGTTGCAACCTGAGGCGGCTCAAGGGCAGCAAAACAGCGTGTCAGCGACGTCAAGCTCGTCAGCAGAATCCGAGGTTGCCATGGTTGTAGCCACGGACGAGGTGTCCTTACCGCAAGATGATCTCTTACAGCTCTTTAAGAGCTGGGCTTTAGCTCATGGCTACAGGTTGCCAGATGTGGTGCCTAAGTCTTTTGGCAGCTTTACTGTGGATGCTGCCTACTCCCAAGAGAGGGTTGCTCTGAGCTTTAATGCACTGACTGATGAGCAGCGTAAGCTGCTACGCAACAAAAGGTGGAAGTGCATTGAGCTGGGTGATGATGGCTCTTATTGGGAGGACAAGATGCTGGCAAATCCTACAGCCAGAAAGAAGCTCTTGTTAGTAAGTGAGTAGGTGCGTAGCCCGTTTTCTTTAGGAGAGTACGCCATAGCTGCGTATTTGCTCCTTTACTGCAAGTAAGGCCAGCCCCCATTTTGGTCACAACAGACCATTTTCTCAGGAATAAGCATGGAATCAGCTCAAACTTTCGCCCCAGGCGATCTCATTACAGCCCGAGGCCGCCTCTGGGTGGTGCAATCGGACTCTACCGCTAAATGGTTGCGTCTGCGCCCAATTAATGGTGCCACCGATGAGACTATTGTTCTTATGCCAGAGCTGGAGCTCAATCCTCTGGAAAAGGGTGGTTTCCCTTATCCCAAGGCTAGCTTAGGTAGCAC
Source organism: uncultured Succinivibrionaceae bacterium (assembly GCA_949286015.1). Taxonomy (GTDB): domain Bacteria; phylum Pseudomonadota; class Gammaproteobacteria; order Enterobacterales; family Succinivibrionaceae; genus Anaerobiospirillum. The sequence continues at coordinate 20,981 of CASEBB010000060.1, forward strand.
GGGCGTGTTTAGCGATGGTCGCTTGCTGTACGATGCTTTGCGCTTTCAGGTGCACTCGGGCACGGGCCCATTCCGCTCCTTTGCCAGTCTCAACTTTACGCCGCGCTCCTACCAGTACGTACCTTTGCTCATGGCTTTAAAGCAAAAGCAGGTACGCTTGCTCATTGCTGATGACGTCGGTGTGGGTAAGACCATTGAGGCGGGCATGATTATCCGCGAGATGATAGATCGTGGTGATATCAGCACCTTTGCCGTGTTGTGTCCACCACATCTGGTAGAACAGTGGGTAGATGAGCTTAACCAGCATTTCAACCTAAAAGCGCAGCCGGTTACCTCTATCACTGCCAATGCGCTGGAAAAGCAGCTGCCAATTGAGCAGAAGCTTACCGATCGCTGGCCATATCTGGTAGTGAGCCTCGATTACATCAAAAGTGAGCGCCATCGCGATTACTTCAAGAGCATGGCTGTGGACATGTATGTGGTCGATGAGGCGCATACCTGCGCTCCTACAGCCAACACTAAGCAGCAGCGCTTTGCATTTTTACAGAGTATTGTCCAAGACGAACAGGGTAAGAACCAAAAGCACCTGCTGATGCTGACTGCTACCCCTCACTCGGGTGACGATGATGCGTTCTCGAACCTCTTATCGCTCTTAGATAAGCGCTTTATTAGCATCAACTCCCAGAACTTAAAATATACACCTCTGCGTCAAGAGTTGGCTAATCACCTGATCCAGCGCCAGCGTGCTGACATCGAGAAGTGGTCAAAGCAAAGCGGTGATGAAGAAGGGCTGGCCTTTGCCAAGCGCTGGATTCGTGATCAAGCCTATGAGCTTGATAACAATTGGCTCAGCTTCTTGGCTCAGGCGCAGAAATTCTTTAACCAAGCTTTTCTCTCGGGTGAGGACAGCAGCTTTATGCAGTACATGGTCATTTCCCTGTACCGCTGCATGGCCTCAAGTCCCGCCTCTGCATTCAAGGCTTTAGAGAATCTGCTGCACAACGCACAAGCCCAGCGCTTAGAGAGTGCAGCCACAGTCAGCGCTGCTGCCGCAGATACGGATGACTTTGAACCACTGGCGCTGCCTGATGCGGTCATTGCCGAGGGCATGCAGCAGCTTGCTGATGTGGATGATGATGACAGCATTGCCGAATTTAACGACGCTGAGCCTAATATCCTTTACCACAAGGAGGCTAGCCTCAAGAAGCTCCTTAATCAGGTGAAGAAACTGCGGGGGCCGGAAGCTGACCCTAAGCTCAGGTCGCTGATAGCCGCCGTGCAAGAGCTGTTTGCCTTAGGCTGTTCCCCTGTGATTTTCTGTCGCTTTGTAGGCACCGCGCAGTACGTGGCCGAAGAGCTGAATAAAGCCTTGAATGCGGGGGTAAAGCCAGAGGATGCAGTGACGATAAGCGCTGTTACCGGTGAGCTGACACCAGCAGAGCGCCAAGCACGTGTGCTGGAGCTGGGGAAGGCTGACAAGCGTATCTTAGTGGCTACAGACTGCTTGTCTGAGGGTATCAACCTGCAGCAGTCTTTTAACGCGGTGGTGCATTACGATCTGGCATGGAACCCAATGCGTCATGAGCAACGCGAGGGACGTGTGGATCGCTTTGGCCAAATCTCCAAAGACGTGCGCTGTATGACCATGTACGGCCAAAACAACCAAGTGGATGCCATGGTGCTGGAGGTCATTGGTAAGAAAGCCCGCAATATTCGGCGCAGCTTGGGTGTGGAGCTTAATGTGCCGGTTAACATGCTCAAGGTGGCCGAAATCTTACGTAACGCTCAATTGTTTGAGGGCTCCTTATTGAGCACAATCGAGCAAGGCGAGGTTTTAGCGCCAGTACCTAAGTGGGTAGATGCGAGTGAACTCAGCAAGGCCAGCAACACTGTCTTTGCTCATTACGCCATTCATTTTGAGGATGTACGTCCTTTCTGGGAAGAGCAGCAGCGTACCTTAGGCTCGCTTGATGAGCTCAAGCACTTTGCCCATGAGGCGGGAGCTTCCTTTGGCTTAACCTTCTCCCCTGTAGCTGGTACTAATGGTGTCGAGCGCATGTACTGCTCTAATGCCCATGAAGACCTCACAAAGCTCCTTGAGGCGGAGTATGGGCAGGTGAGCCATGTTGACATCAACATGCAGCTGCTTAACCGCGTAAATCCGCTGATTGCGATGCTCTCGGGGGCAGTGTTAAAGCAGGCCATGGCGCCAAAGCAAAGTGAGCAAAGCGATAACAGCAAGTTATCGCGCTTAGGTATTGCCATTAGCTCAAAGGTAGAGCTGACAACGCAGATCTTTGTCTTGCGGGCACGCTATCAGATGCGCCTTGCTTACAACAATCAGACGCGGCATCACCTAATGGTTGAAGAGGCGCTGCCGGTGGCACTGCAAGGTGTGGAGGATGGAGAGTGGCTGTCACCTGAGGACAGTGAGCGCTTGCTGCTTACTCCGCGTATTGGTGAGGGCAATGTGGATCCTGACGAGGCTGTAGAGTGCTTTGCAGAAGCGCTGCAGTTGTTTACCCAAGAGGCCCAACAGCAGTATGTGCATGAGCTTCTCAAGCAGCGGGCGCAGCAGATTTTGGCCGATCATAAGAGCGTCAAAGAATACACCTCCGATAGCTCGGTGGTGGAGGTTACTCCTTGCGAGCCTGCTGATGTCATTGGTTGCTACATTCTGCTGCCTGTAGATTAGAGCGCGTTTGCCGCCGTGAGCCCAACGATTGTCTATCGGCCATACCTTTGAGGTATGGTGCCGCAGCACCGCCTTGATCGCTGCTTGCTGGTAGCAATGAGACCAGAGTGTGAACCCTAAAGGGTGGTAGCACAGTAGTGTGCACTTGCCTCAGGCGATAGACAGCATTACCTAACATTATGTGAGAACGACCTATGGCCGCCCCTGATTCAACAGCATCAGCTGTTTTTACCCTACAAGGTAGCCTCTTTATCTCGGCGCAGATCGAGCGTGTCTTTGCCCTGCAAGCACGTGAACAAAGCGATAAGAGTTACGGTCTTGCCAAAGGCGAAAACTTGAAAAACAAGATCGCCACTGCTTATAACATCTGTGTGGCAGAGTGGCGTGACTTTAAGGCGCAAATGGAGCGCACTGATTTGTCCGCTGAGGATCGCGCGGCATGCGTAGAGCGCTTTGCAGTGCGCTTGTTTCAGTATGGCTTAGGCTATAACGAGCCTAGTGCCGTGGGGTCTATCACTCTTGCTGATAGCACTGATCCTGAGACGCAGCTGGTCTATCCCGTCAAATACGTCATCTACCAGACCTCAGCGCAAGCAAAGGGTATGGAGAAGCTGCCACTTGTGGTAGTGCCACCGGTTACAGACAACAATGAGCGCAGTGATTTAGACACCAAGCTTGCAAGCTGTGCGGTAATCGATGCGGAAACGCAGCGTGCAGAGGGTGAGAAAAAGCGCAGTCCTACAGGCTTATTGCAGCGTCTGCTTAATGTGGCAGCTGACTACAAGTGGGGCTTTGCCTTTAATGGCTATGCGCTG
>CASEBB010000061.1 GCA_949286015.1 uncultured Succinivibrionaceae bacterium
TGTTTGGAACGGTGCTGAGGTAGGATTGTATTCTTGTTCAGGACCCTCCCTATTAAAACGGGAGGAAGCCATGTGCGTAAGCACATGGAGACTTCACTTGAGGCACATCGCCGTAAGGGTGAGAGTGTTTTACCCGTGGTTCTTAAGAGTATGGTTCACCTATGTTGTTGGCTTACCATCGGCCTTTGCGGTGGGGGTAATACCCTTGCTGCAGGAACCTGATAGGGAGCATCGAGCGTCACTACCGCGCCGTATATCTGAGTAAGCTAATGGCAAGTAGCTGCTGTGCGCACACATGGGGAAAACGCTCTCGTTAGGTTATAGGACACAAAGGGCCTGCGGTGCCGCGCGCCACTGCTTTTGGCTGCTGTTGGCTGCTTTTGTCTGCCCCCAAAACGCCACGAGGCCACGCTGGAGCCCCAACGTGACCTCGTTTCTGTAAAGCTTGCTGCGCTTGATGCGCCCCTTATGCAGCGACTTTACCCGCTACACACACTGTGCGGCGTTATTCAACGCCACCACAGCGCACGGCAACAGCAAGCAGGGACGTACTCTCCCTCTTACTCGACCGTCTTCTCCACATTGCTGAAGAAGTTTAAGCCGATTGGGTGGGTAAAGGTGCCCTTGATGTTTGGACGGTAGGCAAGCAGAGTCTTGGCATGCGAAATTGGGAACACACCGACATCCTCAGCTAACACCGCCTCAGCCTGCTGGTATAACTTAGCGCGCTCTGGGCCATTTGGCACCGCCACAGCCTTGTTAATGAGGTCGATAAACTCTGGGTTTAACCACAGACCCTGATTAGAGATTGGGTCATCAGCAGCTAAGATGTTGATGAAGTTGTCTGGGTCACCGTTATCACCAACCCAGCCGATAAAGGAGATATCCCACTTATCGGTTAAGAGCTTGCTCTTAAAGGTAGTCCAGTCGTAAACGTCGATCTTGGCCTTAACACCGACCTTATCAAAGTAAGCCTGAATGGCCTCGGCTAAGACCTGACCACCAACGGTGTTGTAGTAACGAGCGTTGGAGTAGGTGAGAATGGTAAGTTCAGTGATGCCCTTCTCCGCTAAGACCTTCTTGGCAGCCTCTGGATCGTAGGCTGGGGACTTCACGTTTGGATCGTAGCCCATCATGAAGGTTGGGAAGAAGGAGTAAGCAGGAGCAGCGTACTCTTTGTACAGCGACTGCACTAACTCAGGGACGTTAATCGCCTGCGCTAAGGCCTTACGCACCTCACGATCAGCGGTAATGTAGCCCTCGCGGCAGTTGTAGACCATGTAGTTGACGTTATTGCCTTCGGCCTCAAAAATCTGCGTGCCGCCAGCCTTTAACTGATCAATCACATTGGAGTCGATACCATTGATGACGTCGACCTCACCATTGTTGATCGCGACCACACGAGCGGAGGTCTCCTTCATGATGCGGTAAATGACGTTCTGAATCTTTGGCTTTGGACCCCAGTAATCCTCATTGGTGGTGAGGATTAACTGCTGACCGCGATCCCAAGCGACGAGCTTATAAGGGCCGGTGCCGACTGGGTGCTCCATCAGGTTATTGTTGTATTGCTTTAAAGCCGCTGGAGAAGCGATTGGTGCGGCAAAGCACATGGCCATGTTGTTTAAGAAAGGAGTCGATGGCTTCTTTAATGTGATACGCACCGTGTACTCATCGACCACCTCAGTGCTCTTTACGTCACCAAACACCAGAGGGGCGTAGGACATCTTTGGCACTAAGTTCTCAGGCATCTGACGATCGATGTTGAACTTCACGGCCTCAGCGTTAAATGGGGTGCCGTCGTGGAACTTGACGCCCTTACGGAGATTGAAGGTGTACACCAGACCGTCATCAGAGATAGTCCAGCTCTCAGCTAAGCAAGGCTCGACCTCAGTGGTGGTTGGCTTAAAGCGCAGTAAGGACTCGTAGATGTTGCAAGCAACGTTACCCGAGTCGTTATCATCGACCAGCGCTGGATCTAAACCTAAAGGCTCCGTCGAGGTAGCGTAAAACAAGTTATCCTGTGGCGCGCGCGACATAGCTGCCGACGCCGAGCTCACGGCACCAAAAGACAGCACCAGCGACAACGCGGCTGCCATTAAACTTTTGCCAGTAAACTTCACCGAATGCAATCCTCAAAAGAAAAGCAAATTGCGCTCGTATGGGGCCAATACTTCATGGCCTTAGGAGCAGAATGGAGCGCTGATCTCATCCCAGAAAGCGGTGGATGACCGCTCGATCGTGGGCATTGCACAAAATCACACATTGTCTGCTATGAACCAAAATAAAGCAAGTGCACCACAAAGGAGAATCATGACTCGGTGCTGGTGCCTTGTGCTTTTGCGTCGTGTCTCACACTTTAGGTGCTGCTAGAGCTGGCAATGGAGGTGTTTACGGCCTGTTATCAGCACTACGCAGAGCAGCTCTTTGCGATGAGCTCGCACTGCTCAAGGGAGGCCCACATAAAGAACAACAGGTGGCCAAAAGGCGCCCCACGTCCTACTCGGAGTAAATGCCACTACCACTAATAGCCTCTTGGTTATGCCTTTATCTAACGGTAAACACTCTCACCACTACATCTGAGCACAGTCCACTGCCTCTGGTAGCCTCTGGGTTATGCCTTTATCTCGCAGTGATCAGCGTAGCTGCACACACGCCCCCTTTGGGATGCTCTGTGCTGATTACGCCAGCCTACCAGCCAACATGGCAGCCGCCCCAAAGGCGCGTGGAGCCTAATCTTAAGGTGAGACATCACCACCATCATCTGAGCACATCGGAGCAAACACTCGCATCCCATCCCTTACTTCCCAAAGCTACGCTCACAGCGCCCGCCCCACTCCGCACACCTCTCTCCCAATACTTTTTTTCATCACCCAATTACGCATGAAACCACCCTCACCGCCCTGATTTCTCTGCGCCCCCTAATTCTTCCCTAAGCACCACACCCCCGCAAACCGCACAGCAAAGCCATCTCCCCTAAGCAAATGCTAAGAGATTCACCCCTAAGATAGCAGACATGGTTGAGGACAGTCCCCCACAATACTTGCACCACTGCCCTCCAGCACGCACTTTTACGCCGCCTCATTACTGGGAATTTGCTCCTACTGAGCGCAGGCTTTGCTTGCCACTACCACAGGCCCAACACGCCTCAAGGCTAAGCACGTAGTGCTGCCTAAACCTCAAGTCTTTTGTCTGTTTGCTGCTACCGCAAAGATCTCTGCGCTCACAGTAAAAAGCGCAACCTTTGCCGGTACTCCGCTGGCGCCTGACGCTCTTTTCCCCGCGCACGTGTGACGCCTCGGATTGTAAGTTGCGGTTACGCGTTAAGCGCTAACCTTGCGGGAGAACTCTTTTTTATGAAGTCATTAAAACTGTCTGCTATCGCCATCGCTGTGGGTTGTGCCACCTTACTTTCCACTCTGTCTGCACCATCCTACGCCGCCGATGCGCGGCCGCTAATCGCTGCTATGGCTAATGACAGTGGTGAGCCTTCCTTGGCCCCAATGCTCAAAAAGGTGATCCCTGCCGTGGTGAACATCTCCGTCAAGGGCACCAAACAAGTTCGGCCAATGTTTAACATCCCTGAGGAATTCCGCTTCATGTTTCCTCAGCTCAACCAAAACCGCGAGCGTGAGTTCCGCGCGCTGGGCTCGGGTGTGATCATTGACGCTAAAGAGGGCTACATCGTCACCAACCACCACGTGGTCGAAGATGCTGACCAAATCCGTATCGCCCTCTCTGACGGCCGTGAATTCGACGCCAAAAAGATCGGTACCGACCCTCATACCGACTTAGCTCTGCTGCAAGTTGAGGACTTTGATGGTATTGAGCTTACCGCTCTGCCAATGGACACCAGAGACGACCTCGAAGTCGGTGACTTCGTCGTGGCTATCGGTAACCCATTTGGCTTAGGCCAGACGGTGACCTCCGGTATTATCTCTGCCTTAGGTCGTACCGGCCTTAACATCGAGAACATCGAAAACTTTATCCAAACCGACGCTGCTATTAACTCCGGTAACTCTGGTGGTGCCCTCGTAAACTTACGTGGCGAGCTTATTGGTATTAACACCGCCATCTTAGGACCAAACGGCGGCAACATCGGTATTGGCTTTGCCATCCCAGTGAGCATGGTCAAGTCCGTCGTTGCGCAGCTGCAAGAGTTTGGTGAGGTACGCCGTGGCACCTTAGGTGTGGCTGGCACCGAGTTATCTAACGACTTAGCTGAGAGCTTTGGCTATAAGGGCAATAGCGGCGCCTTTGTCAACGAGGTCTTTGATGATAGCGCTGCAGCAAAAGCGGGCATTAAGCCAGGCGATATCATCACCTCGATTAATGGCAAGCCAATTAGCTCCTTTGGTGAGTTACGCGCCACCATCGCCACCTTAGGTGCCGGTGCTGATATCACCTTAGGCATCTTCCGTGATGGCAAGAACATCGAGCTGCACACCACCTTACAAGAGCCTACCGAGATTACGGGCGCTGATGCCGGTCAGCTCTCAAGCTTCTTTGAGGGCGTGTCCTTAGCCAACCACGACGGTGGTGGCGTTGAGGTCACCTCCATTAGCGAGCGCTCTCTGGCCTACCGCTTAGGCATGCGTGAGGGTGATGTCATTACCTCGGTTAACCGCGATCGCGTGGAAACCATTAATGACTTAAAGGACAAGCTCAATAAGTCCAAGGGCCGCGTTAACGCGCTGCGCATTCAGCGAGGTGACAGCCAGCTCTACCTGATGCTGCCATCGCGCTAAGCGGCGCTAAAGCTAAGCTGTAGCTCTAAGCCTTAGCTTTGGCTTTGCTTAAGCTGCGAAGCACAGCCCCGCTTGCATTCAACTCTTTTATTCCTACCTAAGGTACAGGCAGAGGCGATACAAACCTCTGCCTGTACTTTTTTGCTCTCGCCTCACTGCATGGCAGCGTCTCTGTGCTGTTAGTACGTACCCTTTTCTTTCTTTCAGCACCACCTACTGAGCCTCAATTTCACAAGGCCCATCGCCACAGAGGTGTTGGCGCAAGTAGCGCCGCAGAGCAGATTGCGTGCACCACAGGCGCAGCGCACTCTTGATTAAAACTAACCGCAGAGCACACCTCGTGGTAGTTACGTTGACGCTCTCTGCACTCAACACAACACTCTGGGCATGCTGCCTCTTGCCTCTGTGTGACCCTAGCGGCGCTTCTTCAGCACCTACCTGCTGCAAAAGCCTCGCGCCTTGCTAAAATGAGCACAGCTGCGCTGGGCTGGCATTTCCCCCTGTCGCACCGCTTACCGCTGCTTGTTGTCACAGCTTGTTGTCACAGCGCCCGCCCCTGTGCGTGCTGTACTGACTGTACTTAACATCACCACACCTGCTTTGTGATGGCCGCGCCTGTGCGCAGTGCTTGGCATTAGCCATGCGATACATTCAATTCAGCACTAACTAAACTTAGCTTGCGCTCCCCTGCACTCAGGTGTGAGGCAAACTCTAACCTTACCCCCTAGCCCCTTGATCCACTGCATGTAGCTTACGACTATCACCCGCGTTCACCCCCTGAGGAAACTCCCTGCCCATGGCATTAAAAGCACGCTTCTGGCGCTCAGCATGGTTCTCCTTCCTAGTGTTTCCTGTAGCACTGGGCTTGTTTGTTGCGCTCATTGCTCTGCTCATTAATCCTAAGCTGGGTGAGTCCTTTGGCAACATGCTCTACTCCTCCCAAAAGGATATCCAGTCCTACTCCTACGCCGTAAACAAAGCCAGCCCTAGCGTCGTTAACATTTACGTCTCACGCCTTAACAGCGACTACACTGGTATATCCACCGAGACAGCCGAGATCACGACCTCTGCCTCAGGCGTCATCATGAGCCCTGATGGCTATATCGTGACCAACTATCACGTCATCCCTTCCCTAAACGAGCCTAATCGCGCTGTCTGGGCGCAAACATTTGATGGCAAGCTGCGGCAGGCCTTTATCGTAGGCTTTGATCGCCGCACCGATATCGCCCTCTTAAAAATCAACGCCACCAACTTGCAGGCTATCCCCATTAACCCACGCTATGAACCTCACGTCGGTGATGTGGTACTGGCCATTGGTAACCCTAATAACTTAGGCCTCACGGTCACCCACGGCATTATCTCCGCCACAGCACGCACCGGCTCTGGCCTCTTAACCCGTGAGCGCATGAATATCCGTGAGGGCTTACAAGACCTCATCCAGACCGACGCCCCTATTAACTCCGGTAACTCCGGTGGTGCGCTCGTTAACACCAATGGCGATCTGGTAGGCATCAACACCGCGTCCTTTGATAACAGTCGCGTGGCGTATGGTATTGGCTTTGCGATCCCGACTAAGCTCGTGCTCTACGTAATGAATGAGATCCTCAAGCACGGTCGCGTGATTCGTGGCTATTTGGGCATCTCTGATGAGAACGAGAACTTAGTAGCCAATAATGCGGTCAACGGTGTGCTGGTGCGTTATGTCGACCCGTTTGGCCCTGCGGCTATTGCCCACATTCAGGAGGGTGACCTCATTGTGCAGGTAAATGAGAAGCGCATTCACAATGCCCGTGAGTTGATTGACGTGATTTCTAGTACAAAACCAGGCACGGTGCTCAACATTACGGTGGAGCGCATGGGACAGCGCTATGTGTACCCTGTGACCTTGGCTGAGGACAAGCCCAATATCGACTAAGGCTTACGATACGTAATGCCCAGCCGCCCATATGCCACCACTCTTGTGTGCAGGCGCTATCTGCCACTTATCTTTATAGGGCCTTACCCGCAGCCTACATTTCTACCAGCATACCTTAGAGATGCAGCCCGCTCTCCTGAGACGTGAGTATCCCAAAAAGCAAATCTCCAAGGAGATTCCTGCCTACAATAAGGCTTTTACCCTGAGAATAGGCGTTTGCTAAGGCACTACTCTCGAGATAAGGCGCCGTCAGTCGCTTTTAGGTTACCCACACTGAGACTACCACTCATTTGTTTTGAGTAAAGGCGTGGTCATGGCGCCACAGCACGCCATCCCCTCAGCTAAAACCAAGGAGGAAAAGCCCTCTTAACTTCCTCTTACACCCTCGTAAGTTCTACCTTCTGGTAATGACCGCAAAGTAGCCATCACCCCCAGCTCACAGCCTTGGCTTGCTCTTGTTAGGGCCACGCCGCTGCTACATTCCCGTGCCCGCTCCACTGCCTTGCACCACCCCACCTTACCACCTTAATGGGCTGTTGCCTCTTAGCTCTCTGCATTGTTGCCCAAGAGCAAACAGCCCCACGCACTAACTTGCCTTACACGCCCCTACTGGATGTCAGCAGCTTCCTTTTCTGCTGCGGTAGCCTTAACCTCAACCGGCGCATTGCCCGACACAAAGACACTGGCTGGAGCTTCAGGCAGGTACTTTGCGACCACAGCCTTGTAGTCGCCATTGACGATCACCTTCTCAAGGCCCGTATTAAAGGCCTGCAACAGCTGCTGGCTCTCCTTATTGTCCTTAGCCACCACAAAGTGATAAGACTCGCTGTTGCCCACATTCGGCAAGCGTGGAATCACGATCATGAGGTTAGAGTAGAGGCCAGAGGTAAGCTCATACACCGCTACAGGGTAGTCCTCTAAGAGGAAGTCAGCCTCTCCTTGGAATACGGCCAGCATCGACGCCATGGAGTTGGGATAGGACTTCACTGTAAACTGCCGAGCTTCCTTGAGGCCGTTAGCGATATCCTCACCTAAGGTGCCCGCCTTCACCGCTACGGTTTTGCCTATCACCTGCTGAATGCTTGTAAGCTGACTCTGCTCACTCTTTGCCGCCACCACAGCTACGGCCGAGTTGTAGTAGCGCTTAGAAAACTCTAGGGTTTGCGCGCGGGGAACGGTATAGCTGATACCGGCCATGGCACCATCGAGCTTGCCTGCGGCTACTGCAGGCAGCAGTGGCGCAAAGTCTTGGGAGCACATGCGGTACTTAAAGCCTGCATTCTCAGCAATCTTAGCGAGCAGATCGACATCGATACCTTTGAGCCCACCTTGAGCATCAACAAAGGCAAAAGGAGCAAAGGCGTTATCAGTGCCGATTTGCCACACTTTACCTTTGTAGTCATCAGGAGCGTTGCTGACACACTTGCTGCCTTGCGCTAAGACCTGCTGCATGGCCTCTTGGCGGGCCATAACTTTGGCGGCGACTTGCTCTTTTTCACGCGCTGAAGGCTCAGTAACGGCACTGGCGTTAGTAGCGTCAGCAGCGTCAGCTGCATCAGTGGCGGCTAAGGCATGAGGGCTCAGTGCTAAGCCTAAACACAAGAGAGCGGCGGAGCAAAGCTGGCTGCGCCAATTGTAGTAAGTGGTGGAAGATGATGATGATGATGATGCTTTCTTACCCATGGCAGACTCCTGACGCAAAGAGCCCCTCACCTCAGTAATAGCAAAATCTTGAGTGTGGGAAATGGCAAGTGGGAAGAGAGTGATACGAGCGGTGAGTATATTGGCAGCAGCAACCAAAATGCCGCGACGAAGGCTCTTTTGTGTGGGTATAAGTATAGCGTGACCGCTTTTCCACAAAGGCGAAAAAGGTCACAACTTAAGAAGACAGAGTGCGCTCATGTGTCTGCTTTTAGTGCATTGCTGCAAGGCTGGACTAAAAGTCACTGCAAGCTGGCGCCACGACACGACATCACCCTAACCACGCCACGATGCCACTCCCAGATAGGTAGCTTACCCCTAAGAGTCCCTAACTTAATCGCTGACGGCATTTCAGGCCATCATGCCTGCCCCTACTCGCTAAGCTCAGACGCACCAGCACCAGTACCATTCATCGTGAAGTGTGTAACGTACCATCACTTCACCTTGCAGCCGTCACTTACGATCTCACTTGCTCCCTATTGCTATTCCCTCGCGCTCATGGCACCTTCATTGTGCTCGCAGCTGCACAGCAAGGACTAAAACATGTGCTGTGCAGTGCTGTAGATTAACCGCTTGCACATGCGCTTGCTGCTCAAATCTTCTTAGTGACCACCGATTCTGCCAGTGACGACGGCTGTTGCTGCTGTTTGAGATATTCACGCGGGGACATGCCGGTATAGCGCTTAAAGACCTTAGTAAAGTACGAGAGGTCGGCAAAACCCAGATCTACAGCCACTTGGGTGATAGACAAATTCTGGTTCTTCAACATCTCGCGGGCAATGAGGATGCGATAGGCGTTGATGTAATCAAGAGGAGTACGCCCGATCATCTCTTTGAAGATCCGCACTACCGATGGCTTCTGCACCTCAAGCAAATCAGCCAGATCCTGCAGCGTGATCTCTTGCTTGAATTTTTTATGGATGTAGGACAGCGCCAGCTTGATCTTATTCAGCCGCGAGTTGTGCTCGGCCGTATACGGCTCTAAGAGCAGCTCGTCTTTTTCGATAAAGCCCAAGAGGATGTAGGCAAAACCAGTCACTAAGAGTTCATTGCCCTCATCCAAGCGGTTTTTCATGGCCACCATCAGCTGCTCGACCACATGCTGCAGCGTGTCGTTCGTGTCGGCAGCGGGCAAAAAGGGACTGACCTTCTTCTGACTGTAGAGCAGCGCGTACAAGAAACCATTGGCGCAGGAGCGCTCGTGCAGCAAAAACTGCAGATCAAACACCAAATCCTCATAAACGCAATCATGAGGCTGCGCCGAGTGCAAGGAACCAGAGTTGATGCAGAAGATATCGCCGCGCTCGCCATGATAGTAGCGCCCATCAATGGTGATGTCCAAGGAACCCTCTAAGATGCGGCCGATTTCAAATTCCTTGTGCCAGTGCGGCACCATGACGTAGCGCTCATGGTGATGATCGACAAAATAGTAGGCAAAAGGGAAGATCTCATTGCCATGAGCTCTTTTCTCGCGCAGTTCACTCAAAGCCATAACTATGTCTCACATAACCGACGGGGATGAGGTATAGCTTCAGTTTTAGCCAGCCCCGAACTAAGGCCTTTCTCGAACACAGACTCAGGGGAATATGGGCCAAAGCCTCTGGCCTATCTTAAGGCATTTTGCTCACTTATGGTGCAAAAATGGGGGCATTTTGTCCCATGGTGCGCACCAGCTGCACCACCAGCCAAGCTACAGGCTGTGCCTAACCTTGTGTCTAAGGCCAGCCAACACTATCCCCGCGCGCCCTAAGTGTCGGCAGCACGCTACCTCTGGCAGCTCTTTGGTTTCATATGGCTCATTGTACAAAGAAGCGTGGGCAGACTCTGCCTTGTGATAATTGTTTGCAGCGGCCAGTAGACGGCAGCAAGCAGCGCTGCTGCGTCAGACACTTAAAGGAGGGTAAAGGCGCGGGCTCTGACAATTAGGAAAGCGCAAAGGCGCTAAAAGATGGGGAAGCGCTAAAAGCGCTGGAACAGGAAGTTGGGTAAGCGAAGTGCGTTGATAGGCCGGTAAGCGCAAGGCTTAGCTGCTGGCTAAAAGTCCAAACAAACTGACAGATGCGCCAAAAGTGCAGGTTTAGCCGCACGTAGTAAAACCACCCGAAGCAATGTCAAGCAAATTTTAACGCACTTCAAAGTTTCACAATTTGGGGGACTCTTTACACCAACCGCTTAAGCACGGGGCCTGCGGCGCCTCAGATCTTTATGCAAACGTTAGCAGCACAGAGCACGGTGTGAATAATTTACCAATTGCTCTCAAAATCGTACAAGCTGTAATTTCAAACTTTCTGCATACTTCCCAGCAACGAGCGGGGGAACAGGAGAACTGTACGCGGAGTGCAAGACGCGGCAGAAGCCTTCTGCAAAGCTGCTTGATCGACACTCAATCAAAGGAGGACTGGATGGTATGCTGAAAAACATTCCACCAATCATTTCCCCAGAACTGCTCAAAGTTCTGTGCGAGATGGGACACAGTGACTGCCTTGTGATCGGTGACGGTAATTTCCCTAGTGCAAGTATGGGAAAGAACGCTAAAGTCATCCGCATGGACGGCCACGGTGTCCCAGAGGTTTTAGACGCAATTCTGCGTCTTTTTCCATTAGATACCTATGTTAGCTCACCTGTTTCCTTAATGGAAGTGATGCCAGGCGATAAAACTGAAACCCCAATCTGGGATCAGTACGCTGCCATCATCAAAAAGCACGATCCTCGCGGCGCTGACTGCATCGGTCACATCGAGCGCTTTGCCTTCTACGAGCAAGCCAAAAAGGCCTATTGCATCATCGCTACCAGCGAAAAGGCCCTCTACGCCAACATCATGCTGCAAAAAGGGGTGATCTAACATGTCAGATGTAGCTAAAAATGCGGCACCGGCGCCTACGGGGCCGCAGCAGGAAATCCCTGTCGTCCCGAAGAGATACCGCCTGACGTTCTTCATGCTGGTCACCTGCTTCGTGCTCTGGGGCCTGCTCAACAATATGACTGATAACCTTGTCCCAGCCTTCGGCAAGATCTTCATGATGCCAGCTGTGGACAGCTCCATGGTGCAGTTCTTCTTCTACGGCGCTTATGCTGTTCTGGCCATCCCAGCCTCTCTTATCATCAAGCGCTGGTCCTTCCGTCACGGCCTCTTAGTGGGCTTAGGTTTCTACATGATTGGTGCTTTGGGTTACATCCCAGCCGCCATCATGCAGAACTACGACATCTTCCTCTGGTCGATCTTCATCTTAGCCGGTGGTCTGTCAGTCCTTGAGACTACTTGCAACCCTTACGTGCTGGCACTGGGCGACGAAGAAACCTCCATTCGCCGTATTAACTTTGCTCAAGCCTTCAACCCCTTAGGGTCTATGGCCGGCCTGTTCCTCGCCAAGTTCTTAATTCTGGCTCACTTAAATCCAGCTACCTACGACGATCGTATCGCCATGGACGCGCAAGAGCTGGCTGACGTGCGCTTTGAAGAGCTCTTCTGGGTGTGCGTGCCATACGTTGGCCTCATCGCCATCGCCGCTGTGCTCTGGGGTTACTTCTTATTCCACGGCTCCACCATGAAGGACAACTCCGGCCCTGTGGAATTCGTCAAGAACTTAAAGAAGTTACTTGCCAATCGCAAGTACGTCTTTGGCGTGATCACCCAGTTCTTCTACGTGGGCATGCAGATCACCGTCTGGACATGGATGATTAAGTACATGATGGTGCTCTCCGGTGTGCCTGAGCATGAGGCGGTGAACTACTACATCTACGCCATGTTCCTCTTCATCGGCTGCCGCTGGCTCTGCACCTTCCTCATGAAGTGGATCCACGCTCCACGCCTCATGGCCGTGATCGCCTTAATCGGTATGGGCATCTGCTTAGGTACGGTGTATCTGCCAAATACCTCCGCCACCATCTGCCTGATGCTGATCTCCGCCTGCATGTCCTTAATGTTCCCAACCATTTACGGTATTGCGCTGCGCGGCCTCGGTGAGGAAGTCAAGCTCGGTGCTGCCGGTCTCATCATGGCTATCGTGGGTGGCGCCATCATCACCCCACTGCAAGGAGGCTTCATTGACGGCGGTACGCTCTCGTGGCTGGCCCCAGAATTCTCCGGTGAAGAAGCCGCAGTGAGAACCTCCTACTTCGTGCCATTCGTGTGCATGGGTATCGTCTTCCTCTACGCTGTCTTCAACTGGAAGAAGAGCAATTAAGCACAGGGGCGCAAGATGAAGTACTCACTGGCTTTTGACTTCGGCGCTACCTCCTTCCGTGGCATCTTAGGCTGGCTAGAGCAAGGACAGTTCAAGACCAAGGAAGTGCTGCGCTGTGAGCATGAGCGAGTCGACCAAGACGGCCGCTCCCGCTGGCAACTTGACTTCATGCTTCAGCAGATTACTCAGACCATCCTTGCCTATAAGGACGATCTGGTAAGCATCGGTGTGGATACTTGGGGCGTGGATTGTGGCCTTGTTAACGCCGACGGCAAACTGGTAGAAAACCCTGTTTCCTATCGCGATCCCCGCCATCAGGAGGGCTTTAGCGCTGCCCATCAGAAACTGAGCTTAGAGCAGATCTTCTTAAGCACCGGCAATCAGATCATGCCGATCAACACTTTGTTCCAGCTTTTGACCTTACAGCAGGACGGAGTGCTTGCTAAGGCCCAAACGGTTCTGATGCTGCCTGATCTGTTCAATTATCTGCTCACAGGCAACAAGTACCGCGAGCTGACCATTGCGTCCACCTCGCAGCTTATCGATCTGCGCACGCAGGAGCTCTCCCCTACGATCTGCCATGCCTATGGTTTAAATCCAGAGTTATTTCCAGCGTCCATCCGTCCAGGAGAGCTGGTCGGCACAACCGCAGGCTCCCTGCTTCCCGAGCTTGCGGGCACTGATATCAAGGTAATAGCCGTGCCCTCGCACGATACGGCCAGCGCCGTACTGATGACCGAGGCTTACAGCGACCACCAAACCGCATTCTTATCTTGCGGCACATGGTCACTCATCGGTTGTCTGACCCCAGCACCTGTTATCAGTTCTGAGGCTTTTGCCTACGACCTGACTAATGAAACCGGCTACAACGGCGTCAATATGTTCTTTAAGAACATTACCGGTCTCTACATTATCGAGATGCTCAAGCAGTCGCTGGAGCAAAAGCAACAGCGCCATATTGATTATGCAGAGATCACCGCCTTTGTGGAACAATGTGATCTGACGCTTACGGTGGATGTCAACGATCCACTGTTTGCCCAGAACAGCTTTGACGTGATAGCGGTGGTAGACAAGCTTACCGGCACCCACCTGAGCCATGAGCTGAGCTACTTCAAGGTCATCTATCTGAGCCTAGCCAAGAAGTACAAGGAAGTCCTAGGACAGATCGAGCAGATCTTAGGCTATCGCTTCACCAAGCTGCACATGATAGGCGGCGGCGTCAAATCGAAGTTTCTCTGCAATCTCATCGCTGAGGAGCTGCAGCTTCCGGTGGTAGCAGGCCCTGATGAGGCCACAGCCTTTGGCAATCTGCTGACGCAGAAGCTTTCCTTACAAGAGTTTTCATCCTTGGATGAGGGCAGAAAGGTGATTCTGTCATCATCCCCAATTTCACTGTATAACCACGCAAACTAAGAGGCATATTATGGCTGCTCTGAATTATCCAAAGATTGGTATTCGCCCAATCATTGACGGCCGCCGTGGCCCACTTAAGGTTCGTGAGTCTCTCGAAGAGCAGACCATGAACATGGCCAAGGCCGCAGCCAAGCTGTTTACTGAAAATCTGCGCTATGCCGACGGCACTCCTGTACAAGTGGTGATCGCTGATACCACCATCGGTCGTGTTGGTGAAACTGCAGCCTGCGCTGATAAGTTCAAGCTCGAAAACGTTGCGGTGACCCTGTCTGTGACCCCATGCTGGTGCTACGGCTCGGAGACCATGGACATGGATCCTCACACCATCAAGGGTGTGTGGGGCTTTAACGGCACCGAGCGTCCAGGCGCGGTTTACCTTGCTGCCGTGTTAGCAGCTCATGCGCAAAAGGGCCTGCCAGCTTTCGGTATTTATGGCCACGATGTGCAAGATTTAGATGACACCACTATTCCTGAGGATGTCAGAACCAAGCTGTTGCGCTTTGGCCGTGCTGCCATTGCGGTAGCGCAAATGCGCGGCAAGAGCTACCTGCAAATTGGCTCTATCTGCATGGGCATCGCCGGATCCATCATTGACTCCAAGTTCATTGAGAAGTACTTAGGCATGCGCGTGGAGTCGGTAGATGAGGTCGAAATCATCCGCCGTATGACTGAGGGCGTGTATGACCAGCAAGAGTTTGAGAAGGCTCTTGCTTGGACTAAGGCCAACTGCAAGGAAGGCTTTGATAAGAATCCTGACAGCCTGCAAAAGTCCCGCGAGGTCAAGGACGAGCAGTGGGAATTCGTGGTCAAGATGATGGTCATCATCAAGGACCTGATGAAGGGCAACCAGAACCTGCCAGAGGGCTGTGAGGAAGAGCGCGTCGGCCACAATGCCATCGCTGCGGGCTTCCAAGGCCAAAGACAGTGGACGGACTTCTATCCTAACGCTGACTTTGCTGAGGCTCTGCTCAACTCCAGCTTTGACTGGAACGGCAAGCGCGAGACCATGGTACTGGCTACCGAGAATGACTGCCTCAATGGTTTAGGCATGCTCTTCGAGAAGCTCTTAACCAACCGCGCCTCGATGTTCTCTGATGTCAGAACCTATTGGTCTGGCGAGGCCGTCAAGCGCGTTACCGGCTATGACATTGAAGGCAAGGCCAAGGATGCCAATGGCTTCCTGCACCTCATTAACTCCGGTGCCTCGGCTCTTGACTTCAACTTGCAAGCCCGCGATGCCAATGGTCAGCGCACCATTAAGCCATTCTGGGAGCTTACCGACGAGGATATCCAAAAGATCCTTGAGCACACCACTTGGAACCCAGCTGACTTAGGCTATTTCCGTGGCGGTGGCTATTCCTCGCGCTTCCTCACTGACTGCGAAGTGCCTATGACCATGATCCGTCTCAACTTAGTGGACGGCTTAGGCCCTATGCTGCAGATTGCTGAGGGCTGGAGTGTCAGCCTGCCACAAGAGGTGACCGAGAAGCTGTGGAAGCGTACTGACTACACTTGGCCTTGCACTTGGTTTGCCCCACGCTGCAACGGTAAGGAAGGCATGTTCAAGGACGCCTACACCGTGATGAACAACTGGGGTGCCAACCATGGCGCTATTGCCTTTGGCCACATCGGTGCTGACCTCATTACCTTAGCCTCGATCCTGCGTATTCCTGTCGCTGGCCACAATGTGCCTGAAGATCAGATCTTCCGCCCAGCTTGCTGGAATGCCTTCGGTATGGACAAGGAAGGTCAGGACTACCGTGCCTGCCAGAACTACGGTCCGCTCTACAAGTAAGATCCAATCAAGGAGACTGCCTGCTGGGGGGGCGGGCAGCCTCCATAAACTTTGAAATTCTTGCTTGTGCTTCCTTTTGCTTTCTTTAAGTTCCACCGTCCTTGCTGTTAGGCGTTTTGCCTAAAGGAAAAAAACGTTATGTTAATGGAAAAAGCCCGCGCAGAGCTGGTCAAATATGGCAAGAAGCTGGTTACTGCCAACCTCACAAAGGGTACCGGCGGCAATCTGTCTGTCTTCGATCGTGCCCACGGCACGGTAGCAATTACCCCATCGGGCATCGACTTCTTTGAGATTGAGCCTGAGGATATCGTTATCCTTGATTTGGACGGCAAAGTAGTCGAGGGCGACAAGTTACCATCGTCGGAGTGGGAGATGCACTTAATGCAGTATCGCACTCGCGATGACATTGATGCGGTTATCCATGCGCACACCACCTATGCTACGGTCTTTGCCGTCTTAAACTGGGAGCTGCCTCCTTCCCACTACATGATTGCGGTGGCAGGTCCAAATGTGCGCTGCGCTAAGTACGCCACCTATGGCACCCATGAGCTGGCGGTCAATGCCACTGAGGCGATGAAAGATCGCCGCGCGGTGATTCTGGCTAACCACGGTATTCTCTCTGGAGCGCAAGATCTGCTCAATGCTTTCAACATTATTGAGGAGATTGAGTACTGCTGCCAGATCCATCTGTGGGCCAAGGCTGTAGGCGAGCCAGTCATTCTGCCACCTGAAGAGCTTGCTTTGATGGCGGAGAAGTTCAAGACCTACGGTCAGCGCAAGGCCAAGCAGTAAAGAACAGGTGCTCTCAGAAGTGATGGCTGCAAGGTTGCGTACTGGTAAGGAATGAGTGATCACATAAATGACGGAAGATGGGGATGTGTGCTGGCAAATACACACCTCGAGATGAAGGGGCAGGTGAGCCTAATCCTACCAGAGGCTGGTGCACCATGCTTACCCTCAAGCCCGTCATCTATTAAGTCAGTCGCTCCTTAACGCCCACAGCTCAAGAGGTATGGTGCAGGTGCGCCTGAGCCTATCTTCAGTTGTGGGGCATACGAGCTTGCTTTAACTGCCATCATCTATGAAGCCAGTTGTGCCTAAGCTCTTGCTTAAGAGCAGTAAGCACTTGCTCAAGATGCAACCACAAGAGCCTTTGTGGTTTGCTCTTTTACTGCACGGGCTGGTAGGTATCCTCCAACAGTGTTCCCTTAGAAGAACCAAACTCAGACGACAATCTCCATGCGGGGTAAAGCTTGGGAACGACTGACTTAATAAGTGATGAACTTGTTGGTAAGCACGCCCCTATCATCCAGATGGTCTTTGGTTAATCTGAGCCTTTTATCTGGAGGTTGGTGACGTCTCCTGCGCTCAACATTCGTGCTCATGAAAAAGCCATCACGTATTAGATCACGCATTCCTTGCTTAGCTGCTTGCTTAGTTGCTGACTTTAGCCCGCATGCTGAACCGTGAGCATACCTACCCAATCCTCTCTCAACTTTCCCTTAAACAACGACGCCAAAGCGCAGCAGCTTGCAGGAGCTCTCAGGAGCTTTTAGAGCTTGTTTGCGCTTTCATCTATCTTGTTCTGTTGGTAATCACGAGCTTGCTGCGATCTAAAACACCACCATAGTCCTAATGATCGGCAGGCTCGTTCTTAACGAGCAATCCTTGACGCTACCGCCACCTGCAACCACTCTCCTCCAAGTAACGTCACACCCTTCTCCCTTCTTTCCCCACCTCAGCACATCTTACCTCTAAGCAGCCGCTATCAGGAAGTTGGCTCGCTCCGCTTTAAGGCTAGCGCCTTATCCTTGAGTGGTAGTCGTGAGGATATCCACCCTGAGGTAACGCCGTATCTTAGCGCTTTGAGCAAAATCAGCTTTAACACCTCGACATCAGAGCAGCCTTAGTCCTGCACTTGCCGCAGCGTCTGCAGCACGGCCGCGATCATCGCCTGCGCCAGAGTCACCGGCACCGCATTACCAATTTGCCGCATGCTCTCACTCCAGCTGACTGCAAACACGTACTCATCAGGGAAGCACTGCACCCGCGCCGCTTCGCGTACCATAAGGTAGCGCACCTGCCATTCTCCTAAGGCAATCATATTCTCGCCTCTAGGCACGCCTTGCACCCCCGCCTTAATGGTCTTAGCAGGCCAGTCCCACACGCTCCCCGTATGCCCTGCATAGCTTTTGGCGCCGCGCGGCAGTACATGCCTGCGCAACACCACTACCGTCTGTCGGTGGTTTGTAAGGAGGCTATAATGATATAGTGACAAGTAAGTTTCTACTTTTAGCTCGAGGTAACCGCTTGAACTCGCTTGAACTTTTTGCTGGGGCAGGAGGTCTTGCTTTAGGTACTGCACTCTCTGGTCTCCATCACAGAGCACTTGTAGAGATCAATGAAAGTGCTTGCCGCACTTTAGAGCGCAATGCTGCGTTGCTTTTCCCAGAGCATGATTCTCACATAATTAACGCAGACGTTAGGTCTCTCGATTATTCCCGCTTTGGGAAGATCGATGTAATAACAGGTGGGCCACCTTGCCAACCTTTTTCTCTGGGCGGTAAAGCTTTGGCTTACCAAGACTCTAGAGACATGTTCCCCTCTGCTGCCAAAGTAATCAGCCAAACCCAACCTGCCGCCTTTGTATTGGAAAACGTCAAAGGCTTGCTGCGTAAGTCTTTTGCTCCTTACTTCTCTTACATCATCCTCCGTCTTACATACCCAGAAGTATCTCTGCGCGATGGTGAAAGCTGGATTGATCATTGGGCGCGTTTGCAAAAACTTCAATCAGCCGGAACCTACGATGGGCTGCAATACAACGTATCGTGGAGCCTGCTGAATGCTGCTGATTATGGCGTGCCACAATGCCGCGAGCGCGTGTTTATTGTTGGCCTAAAAAGCGATCTCAACAAACAGTTTGTTTTTCCTGAGCCTACACACGCCAAAGAGCGTCTGCTCTACGAGCAGTATGTATCCAATGAGTACTGGGAAAAGCGCAATATTGCTAAACCGCAATTCTATCAAGAGCAAATCATGCAACCAGCGACGGCACGCAAGTTAGCAGAAACTAGCTTAAAACCGTGGCTTACACTGCGCGATGCCATTTCTGACCTGCCGCCTTGCACTCATACATCCAACGAGTCAAAAGCTACAGTGCCAAATCATGTGTTTCAAGATGGAGCCAGAGTATATCCAGGCCACACTGGTAGCCTGTACGACTGGCCTGCCAAAACTATTAAAGCAGGTGTTCATGGCGTGCCAGGTGGGGAAAACATGATTAACTTCGGTGATGGCTCAGTGCGTTACTTGACGGTGCGCGAAGCTGCTCGAGTGCAGTGTTTTCCTGATAACTTTCTGTTTGCTAGCACTTGGACAGAAAGCATGCGACAAATTGGCAATGCTGTACCTGTACAGCTCGCTCGCATTGTGGTTTCAGCAGTAACCAACTCCATTAACCATCGCCTAGAATCAATGGGATAAAAGGACTCCACTCTGGGGCTGAGGGATGCCCAAAAGCGGCCTCGCCCCTGCTACCAACCATGGATTAACATGTAAAGGCGGTTGGCGTGACCAACATTGGAGTAGAGCTGGTACCCTATGCACCAACCTTAGCGAAGAGCCGATAAAAGGGGGGTAATGGATAGGGTATGTATAAGCTCATACATCGCACGGATATCGGCATGAGCTAACCCTAAAGCTGTGCCACCTCTTATCTCAGCAGTGACCACCCCACTTTAGTGAAGTCTCCATGTGCTTACGCACATGGCTTCCTCCCGTTTTAATAGGGAGGGTCCTGAACAAGAATACAATCCTACCTCAGCACCGTTCCAA
>CASEBB010000062.1 GCA_949286015.1 uncultured Succinivibrionaceae bacterium
GGGCTAACATACGCCCAAACTGATTGTTTGGAACGGTGCTGAGGTAGGATTGTATTCTTGTTCAGGACCCTCCCTATTAAAACGGGAGGAAGCCATGTGTGTAAGCACATGGAGACTTCACTCTGGGGTAGCCATGAGCTGGCAGGCAAGCAGTAATTGCGAAGATCCAGAAAAACAAAAACCCCCGAACTGCAAAGCTCAGGGGTTTTCGCTGAACATAGCCCCCACATGGGGCTAAGTTCTAAATTCGGGAAGCAAGCTGCAATTACTGCTTCTGAGCGCCTAACATGCCGAAACGCTTCTTGAAAGCCTCGACACGACCGCCAGTGTCAACGATCTTCTGCTTGCCAGTGAAGAATGGGTGGCATAAAGAGCAGACTTCGATGTCGATGTCGTGGCCAGCGGTAGAACGCACGGTGAACTTGTTACCGCAAGAGCAACGAACGTTCACTTCCTTGTATTCTGGGTGGATGTTCTTCTTCATGATGGACCTCAATGCATGTCGCCATTCAGCCGCATTGCGCCGAACACCACATGCCTAACGAAAAAAGCGCCCTATGATATATCACAAGCAAGGCGAACGCAAGAAAAATTTTGCAGCCACTTCTTCCTACTGTGCGTTTTTGGGCTCTACTCAGAGTTTGGTGGATACCAAAAAGCAGCAGCGCCCTGCGATCAAGCAGGGAACCCCATGTGATGGCGTTTGGCGTGACCAACCTTGGAGAGCCCGTTTTTGTAAGCATGAACGGCTATATCTCCACGCGGCGGCATAAGACGGAGCTGACTTACAAGTCAAGACAACCCTAAGGAAGCGGTGCTAGTATCACCTTAAACGGGTGCACCGTGCCCGTCACCAACAGAGTAGGCTACCTACTAACCTACCCACATGAGGTCACTGGCCCTACTTGCTGCCAGTTTGGGAAAGAAGAGGTCTTACATGGCGACATCTGCTCATAACGTAGATCGCATCATGCCGCTGCTAACGCCTGAGGTTACAGCTCAGGACAGTAAAGCGGCCGCCTCTGCGGCCTTTGCCGCCGAGCGCACGGCTTTGCGGCCTCATGATCTCTTCCCGCAACTTGAATCCTTTGCCCAGAAACTCACAATGGACAACCCTGAGCTTGACCTTGAGGCGCATGCTCACGGCTGCACTATTGTCCAAGTGGCGCTGAACAAGCCTCTCTACAACACCTTCGATTACGTGTTGGAGGGCTTATATGGTGAGGAGATCTTAGGCTGCCGTATCCACGTCTCCTTTGGCCGTGGCCTAGCATACAATGCCGTCGGCATCGTTGTCGGCATTGGTGCGTGCTCGTCCTTGGACTATAGCCGCTTAAAGGTAGCACAGCTTCTAGACAAAAAGCCGCTCATTGCCCGTGATGTCTTCAACACTCTGTTCTTTGCCAGCCGCTACTACCACTACCCTGTAGGGCAGGCCATGCCTTTGGCACTACCAAAGATGCTGCGTGAGGGCGGTGAAGCTTCTTATAAGAAGATTCCAGGACTTAAGCTCAACTTGCATCGCGTCATCGAGGTCGTCAAGGCGATGCAAGCTGATCAAGAGCGCCAAGCCCACAAAGAAGAGACAAAGGCCAGCAAAGCTGCTAGCAAGGCAAGCAAAAAAGGCAAGGCAAGCAAGACCAAAGCTAAGGGCAGCAAGGGCAAAGGCAAGAGCAAAACAACTGCTTCTCCAGCGTCCGCCCCTCAAGATTCAGCCGTCCTTGCCCACGAGAGAGAAACCTCTGGCTCTACAAACGTAGCCATCTCTACCTCAGCTGTAGAGACTGCGTCTTCCTACGGTGAGCAAAGCACTGTCTTTACGGAGCAGGTGGCTAGCGCTGAACAAGTCACTGCTACAGAGCAGATTACTGCAACCGTAACCACAGTAGCAGTCAGTGACTCGCTTGAGGAAACCTCCTCTGAGGAAGTAGTAGAGGTACAGGTACTGCCACCACAGTCTGCTCTTGTAGCAGCTGCCGCTGCCACCACTACCAATGCTGACGCTGCTACCACTGACGCCACCACTGCCACCACTGCTGAAGCCGCTACTACTACTACCAAAGAAGCAGCCACCACTGAAGCTACTGCGGTCTATACCCCAGATCCGGTCACAGTACAGGCCTCACCTCACGATGCAGCTGCTCAAGCCGCTGAGTCTGGTGCTACTGAGGCTCTGGTCTTTCCTGACCTCCAGCAAGCCTCTGCAGACCCAGCGCAATGGACTCAAGCTGCTCTTACGCAACTGGTATCACTGGCTGCAACTAAACTGCGCTCGCCACGACTGCAAGAGCTGCTGTGCTCTCTGGTTACAGGCCCACGCCGCTCACGTGAGTTGCGTGAAGAGGGCTTTTCCTCTAGCCAAGAGCAATCACTGCTGCGCGCCCATCTGGCTTTACGCATCGACTTTGCGCAAGACATTCCGGCCTTTGACCTAAAGGCAGCGGCTAAGGCCAGTTCCCAACGAGCCTTTTTGCACACGCCAACTGCGGACGCTACTGCGTCTGGTACCGCCGAATCGGCTGCCCCTAATGCTACTGCTACCATTGCGCTGCAAGATGACCCTATACTCGCCTCGGATCCACTGACGCTTAATGAGGAACAAGAGCAAGCGCTGCTGCGCATTAATGCGCACACAGGCTTTGGGGTGTTTTTGCTCAATGGCATCACTGGATCTGGTAAGACTGAGATCTACTTACAGACAATTGAGCACTGTCTGCGCTCTGGTAAGCGCGCTCTGATCTTAGTGCCAGAGATTTCCCTGACGCCACAGACCTTTAAGCGCTTCTTTGCACGCTTTAAGGTGCCGATTGCCACTGCGCACTCTACGTTAAGTCAGCGTGAGCGCTTGGATGCCTTTTTGGACATGAACACTCAGCGCGCGGCTATCTTGATTGGCACACGCTCGGCACTCTTTACCTCAATTCCTGACCTCGGCTTAATCGTCATCGATGAGGAGCACGATAGCTCCTTTAAGCAAAGCGACGGTTTGCGCTACCACGCTCGTACCCTTGCCTTGTACCGCGCTCAAGAGTGCAACTGTAAGGCCATCTTAGGCTCTGCTACCCCATCGCTAGAGAGCGTTTACCATGTGCTCTGTGGTGACTATCAGCGCATCGTCTTAAATCACCGCGCCCTGCAAGCACAGTTACCTACCCTTGAAGTGGTGGATCTGCGGCAAGAAGAGCTTACCGATAGCGTGCGCGCAGGTGTCGGTCAGCTGATTGAAGAGGAGGTGGGCAAAGCAACAGCCCAACACCAGCAAGCGCTGCTCTTTTTAAACCGCCGTGGTTACTCGCACACGCTGACCTGCCACAAGTGTGGCTACATCTTTAAGTGTCCTAACTGCGATATGCAGATGACAGTGCACCATGTGCACAACAAGCTGATCTGCCATATCTGTGGCAATACCACCTACCGCATTCCGCACATCTGCCCCCAATGCCACAGTGAAAATACCTTAATCGAAACCGGACTGGGTACCGAGCAAGTCGCGGACTACTTAAAGGTGCGTTTCCCTGATGTGGGCATTGAGCGCATCGATCGCGACAGCATGAGCTCGCATGATGACTTTGTGGAGGCGTTAACACGCGTGCGTCAACACCAGAGCGAGATCGTTATTGGCACGCAGATGATCGCTAAGGGCCATGACTTCCCTGACATTACCATGGTCGGTCTTTTGGAGGTAGATGGCGGTCTCTTCTGCGATGACTTTCGTGGCCTTGAGTACACGGCGCAGTTAATCACGCAGGTGGCGGGGCGTGCCGGTCGTGCGGAGCACTGCGGACGGGTGTACATCCAAACGCGCTACCCTTTACACCCGCTCATTCAGCGTCTGATCGAGCCTAACTTTAGCTACTTTAGCCTCGCCTCGGAGCTTCTTAAGCTGCGTGAGGAGCCGTGCTTACCGCCGTATGCGGCGCAGGCTATGGTTATGACCAACTCTACTGATCGTGAGCAGTCCTTTAACACCTTACAGCGCCTCATGGACACGGTTAATGATCGTGCTGATCTGGTGGCGGGCATGAATATCACGCCAGTGTTACCTGATCGCGTGGAGAAGCGCTTTGGGCGCTACCACTTCCATGTAGTACTGACGAGCAAGGATGTGCTGCAGCTGCATCGGCTGCTAGATGAGATGGTGCTGATCTTTAGCAGCTACGAGAAGCTGCGTGATCTGCGCTTTGCGATTGACGTCGACCCAATCCACAACCTCTAAGAGTACGAATTACGCGGAGCGAGCGGCGCCATCCTTATCGTAAGGATCTTACGCAGTATCTTAAGGTGGCTGACGCCAACTATACTGAGGTGAGCAGCCATGAGGTGACCTGATGGCCACTCCAATGGTCACTCAAAAGTAAAGGCGCAAAGCGCCTTATCTGCACAGGTAGCCACCGCAAAAGCTCCCTGCAACACACCTTAACGAGAGCGCGAGTAAGAGTACCCCCTACTTTTGCTTGGAGTCATCCGCACCCGCGTTGTAATGCTGGTTTTCCTGCTGCAGGCGCTCCATTAGGTTCTCCGAGGTAGCAGGCCCCTGCACCTCACGGCGCACACTAGGCAGCTTGAGGCTTGCCTCCCACAGGTAGACGTATTTTAGGAAGGTGTAGATAAAGGCGCTCTGCGCCGCGATGTAGCCCGCCACACCATCTAAGAAGCCCAATTTGAGGATGTAGAGCTTAAAGAAGCTAAACACAGGGCTAAAGATGATCTTCAGCACCGATGGCTTCTTACCACGCTTAATGTAGCTCTGGGCCGACATCTGCGCATAGCGCACCGTGCGCGTAAAGTGGTCATTCACGTTGCGGTAAGAGTAGTGAATGATATAGCCAGGCAGGCGCTTTACTGGCAGGTCTGAGGCTAAGGACTCGTGGACAATCTCCCCCTCCCAGCGCGGGTTAGCATCACGACGCACTAAGCGTAAGCGGTAATTTGGCTGCCACGCGTGTTTTAAAAGCTTGCCTAAGTAAAAGGTAAGCCGATTCATCTCATAGGAGTAGTGCTCGTCGGCTTTAATCACCTGCACAATGGCATCTTTAAGCTCATCGTTGAGCACCTCATCAGCATCCAAGAACAGGATCCAGTCCTGCGTGCACTTTGGCAGGAGCGAATTTTTCTGCTCAACAAAGCCCTTAAACTCCTCGACGTAAGTCTTAGCGCCATAGGACTTAGCGATGTCCACGGTGCTGTCATGAGGGTCAGAGCAAATGAGCACAATCTCGGAGGCGATGTCCTGAATCTTTTCTAGGGTAGGAGGTAAGCGATCCTGCTCATGGGTAGCAATAAGGGCTACGGTGAGGCTCAGCTTGTCAGAGGCGCTGGAGGTGGACGGGGCTTGAGATGGTGGTAAAGCAGAGTTAGCAGTGGACATAAAGCCTCTTACATGGAGCAAGGCGCCAAGAAAACATGCGGGTTAGTGTCAAGAGAAATGAAAAAGAGAAATCGGGGAAGTGAGTGAGACGCAAACAGGTTGCGCCGTAACCCTGTGTGCAGAGAGTATAGCCCGTGAGCGCACTCTGAAACCATAGACAAATGGCGGAGAAAAGGCGCAGAAAAGGCACGCACGCTCCCTCTCTCAACAGTAACCAGCTGGCACCCACCACTACCCCAGAGAGGCACTATCGGAGCTTAACGCCCTGCGACGCTGTATTGCAGATAGCTAGAGATACATTTCATATTTAGGGTCAGCGTGGGGTGCTTTATGCCAGCAGGCAATGGCGACTACCTCAAAGCGCGAGCACGCCTTATCTCGAGGGTAAACGCGGGCAATGGCCCGCAGCAGCCGCGCTCTTAGCGGTAGAACTCCTCTAACACCGTCGAAACTAACGCGTGGCGCATGCCATCTTGCAGGCGGGATAACTCCTTGGTCTCAGGGTTGAGATTGCGGATGTTAAAGGTAAACGCCACCTCCTCAGGGTCACCATAAAGCTCCCAGCGGCGGTGGGAGTTGGAGATACGGCTAGAGTAAAAGCAAATGACCGGCTTTTGGTAATTACCCGCAATCTGCGTAATGCCGGTGCTCGGGCCGATAAAGACCTTGCAGCGATCTACTAAGGCCGCTGCCACCATGAGCGAGCCCTCATTGAGGAAGAAGTGCACATACTTACGGCGCTCAGGGGCTACATAGGAAAGTATCGTTTCCATCTTGGCTTTATGCTGTGGCATGCCGAGGATCACCACCTGAGGTGAGTTATGCCCCACAAAGTCAGCAGCTGCTTTTGCGGCAGCCTGCTCGCGTGCTTGCTGCTGTTGCAGCGTATACGGATTAACCTCGTTGCGCCGTGACCATGACCACGTCACAGAGCCATCTTCACCCGTGGTCTCACGGGCTAAGAAGTCGCCATCAATGGCGCCCTCGGCTTGTGATACCTGCTCATTCCAGCGCGAGGCCGCTTCCTCACGGCGGAGCTTATCCTGATCCTGCTGTGCAGCAATGCCAGCGGCAGCAGCGGCAGCCGTAGCAGCACCAGTAGCATTAGCTGAGGCAGAGGCAGAGGCCTTAGCATTTTGTGGTGCATCGGTGACCAAGGTCGAGGCACCATCCACTGGCATCACGGTCTTTGCAACCTGCTGATCCTCATAAAACTCACGGCGCCGTGCTAAGGCCTCAGTACGCAGTGGCGTCAAGGATGAGGTGGCAGCGCTGCGGGCTTCAGCGACAGCGGCAGCCATAGCAGATGGGCTCTTTACGCTGGTATTGCCCATATCAGCGTTAGCGGCGATGTCAGCGCCACTTGGTGACACCAAGTGCTTATTGGCGGTGTTATAAGGGTTTTGCCCTGCCAGAATGTCATCAATTACCATACCGTACTGGTCTAAGGAGAGGTTAGCGCCACTGCCACCGGTAAATGGGTTAACCAGCACAAAGCGCAGCTCTGGGATGTGGTGCTCGTAGAGGTAGTTGTGCACCTCAAGGGCGTCTTGCTGGCTATAGACGATACGCTCAAGGCGCACACCGACGGCGGCAAAGCGCTGTGGGTCGATACGCTCGATGAGGTCTAAGTTATACGCCGCCTCGCTCTTGAGGCATTGCGAGCGGTGCTGACGCAGGCCGTGGTTGTAGTGGACAAATGACCAGAACTTGGAGCGAGGGCCGATACGCACAGGGGCGCCGCTTTTAACGGCGAGCTTTGAGATGGTGTTATTGGAAACGAGAGCGACAAAGACGTCAGGGTGCAGTGAGCGCAGTTTTGCGACTAAGTCGTTAAAGACAGGGTAGTCGTCGATGCAGACACACTCGTCGATACAAGGGACGTTTTCGGCGATGATACGGTTGAATTTGCTGACTAGGGCCACGATGTGAGCAGTAGGGAACATGGCCCGTGCGGTAGCGTAAGAAGGTATTGAAACAACAAAATCGCCAATTTTATCGGTGCGGGCAATGATAATGGTCTGCACAGGCTGTAGTCCTAGCAAAGGCAAGGAAAGGCAAGTGATGGACGCAACTAAACACAAAGATGCGACCTTAAACGCTAATTATAAGGATATGGCAAAGGCGGCAAAAGGATTTAAGGAAAAATAGCGCTGCGGAGGGTAACTAAAAGCGAAGGGTGTGAGGCAGTGCACAGCCTGAAACAAATAACGGGAGCTGGCGGATGATCTTGGGGGAACCCTATGGTTGCTTCGCTTATGCGGTAGCTCAAAAGCTGACGCGGTGTCCTCAAAGTAAGCCCAAGCGCCTGAGGGCGCATGATCTCGAGGGTAACGAGGTTGCTCTTACTGGCGGGCACTACAGCTACTGAGAGTAGGAACCGCTGGCTCCTTTATCTCAAGGGAACTGCATCAGCTAACGCTGTGTCCCCAAGGTAAGCCCAAGCGCCTTACGGCGCATTATCTCAAGGCTAATGAGGTTGCTATTACTGGTGGGCACTCAAACGGCTTAGAGTAGGAGCAGCTGGCTGCCTTTATCTCAAGGGAACAGCATCAGCTGACGCGGTGTCTTCAAGGTAAACGCCCTCGCATGACAGCGCATGATCTCGAGGTTAATGCAGTTGCAACTACCGGTGGTCAGCACTCCTACTCAAAGTAGTAGCCTCCCCTGTAAGCACCACACAAATGCCCACATCTCGCATGTTTTAGCCTGTGCTATACTATGCCCCCTAAACTTTTGCTCAGTTTTTGGCCCTGTCCGAGCCCGCTAGCGGCGTTCACTTTCTTGCCCCCTGCTGCCAGTTTGCAGCCCATCCTTACAGCTCCCTAGCCACGGCCATGCTCCCTTCCTTAGAGGGCCTCATTGCTCGGTCGCCACCTACTACCAACCCTGCCCTTTGGTGCATATAGCCGCGCAGCACGCATCCGTGAGCGCAGTCTTACCTTTGCGTCATAAGCACCAAATCAAGGGGTGCCCTTTGTTGTTTGTCTTGCGCCTTTATCGCCTTTTGACATGAAAGAACATCTTGCCGCTTTAGTTCGCGCTAGCCTGAATGCTCTGCACCAAGACTTTACCTTCCCTGAGGACATCGCGGATAAGATCCGCATCGACCACACCAAGGATAAAGCTCACGGTGACTTTGCCACCAATGCCGCCATGCTCCTTGCCAAGCCTTTAGGGCAAAAGCCACGTGACATCGCAGAGCTTATCATCAAAAACCTGCCGCAAGACGAGCGTATCAGCAAAATCGAAATCGCTGGCCCTGGCTTTATCAACTTCTTTGTTAACGCCAACTACTCCGCCGCGCAACTGACCGAGATGCTCGCTGACGACCGTCTCAACATCGCCAAAGTCAAGCAACCACAAAACATCGTGGTGGACTACTCCGCCCCTAACGTGGCTAAAGAGATGGCTGTGCACCATATCCGTTCGACCGTGATCGGCGATGCTATGGTGCGTGTCTTAGAGTTTTTAGGCCACAACGTCATTCGCGCCAACCACATTGGTGACTGGGGTACCCAGTTTGGAATGCTCATCGCCTACTTAGAAAAGTGCGAGAACGAAAGCGGCAGCGGTATGGAATTAAGCGACTTTGAAGCTTTCTACCGCGAAGCTAAGCGCTTCTATGATGAGGATGAAGCCTTTGCGCAAAAGGCGCGCTCCTATGTGGTGAAACTGCAAGGTGGTGATGAGTACTGCCAAAAGATGTGGCAGAAGCTGGTTACCATGACCATGGAGCAAAACCAAGCGATCTACGATCGCCTTGACGTCACCTTATCGCAAAAAGACGTCATGGGTGAGAGCCTCTACAACCCAATGTTGCCAGAGGTAGTGGACGACCTCATCAAAAAGGGCATCGCGGTTGAGGATCAAGGCGCCATCGTCGTCTTCTTAGATGACATGAAGAACAAGGACGGTGAGAAGTTTGGTTACATCGTGCGCAAGAGCGATGGTGGCTACCTCTACAACACTACCGATATTGCTTGCGTCAAATACCGTGTTGACCACTTCCATGCCCAGCGTATGGTCTACTTTACAGACTCGCGCCAGCATGCACACTTAGAGGCGGCGTGGAAGATTGCCCGCATGGCGGGCTATGTCCCAGAGGGCGTCAGCATCGAGCACGCTCCATTTGGCATGATGCTCGGTAAGGATGGCAAGCCATTTAAGACCCGTACCGGCGGCACGGTGAAGTTAAAGGATCTGCTCGACGAGGCCGAGAAGCGTGTGAGCGATATGCTCGACGCTCGTGGTGGTGAGTACACCCCTGAGGAGCGTAAGCAGGTGGTGCACGACGTGGCCATTGGCGCGGTGAAGTACGCTGACCTCTCCAAGAACCGCTTAACGGACTACATCTTTGACTGGGAGCAAATGCTCTCCTTTGAGGGCAATACCGCCCCTTACCTCCAATATGCCTACAGCCGTATTCAGTCGATTTTCCGCAAGAGCAAGCTGCAGCCAGGTCTGATCCTCATCAATGCTGAGCAGGAAGAGGATTTAGCTAACAAGCTCTTAGCTTTCTCAGAGGCGGTCAATGCGGTGGCGCAAAAGGGCATGCCACACTTACTGTGCACCTACCTCTACGAGCTGTCCGGTATCTTTATGCGCTTCTATGAGGCCTGCCCAGTGTTAAAAGAGGGCGTAGACGAAGATACCTGCCGCTCACGTTTAGCGCTGTGTGCCTTAACGGCCAAGGTCTTAAAGCAGGGCTTAGGTCTTTTAGGCATCAACGTTATGGAGAAGATGTAAGCAGAGCTAAGCTCAGCACACAAGCTTGCATCCCGATGATTAAAGGGGCTCAGAGCTGTTGCACTTTTGGGTGTAGCACTCTGCGCCCCTTTAACACATCTGGGGACTGTTCTTGGTAAATAGCGCCGCGTGCTACTATAGGGATGCATCACTAAAGTAGCGTGCAACTTGAGGCTGCCTTAACGGTCTAAGGTAGCACCTTAAGGAGTGTGGCCACAGGGCGTGCTTCCACCCTCTCAGGGTAAACACACGCCGCCAGAGCGCCGTCTCTTAAGAGGTGAGCAAGAGCAGCCACCCTACATTAAAGGCGTGCTTGTTCTCTTACCACTTGCTGCAAGATGGCTATCTCCACGGGAAGAGATAGACCTCTTTGGCACACCTCCTACAGTCCTCTGCCCAATGCCCAGTAAACACTGGTATCCAGTAAGCACTGGAGCCCAGTAAGTGCCGGTGCCGCAAATACTTTTCACGCTAACACTGGTAAGGGGCAAAAGTCATTGCTAAGCTATAGGCTCAAGCTTGCTGCTTTTTTCATCGGTTATAGGCTCGGGCCAAAAACTACTTTGAGGCCGACCACTTTCTCTGGCCAGCAGACTCCACTTACGCGGGAGTCTTACACTGCATCTGCTACCTGCTATTCTGAGGATCCGCGCGGTGAAATTTAGTCTTAACTCTTTCCTCAATGGTAAAGAAATCCCCCCACAGAAAAAGCGGGTCTTAGCCATTGGTGCCGTCGCCTTTGTGGTTTTGATCTTTGCCAGCTTCTTACTGTCCTTAGTCGAGGACGACGATGCTACGAGCAATGCGGCCAACAACGCGGCGCAGGGTCAGCAACAGCAGTTAGACCCAAATGCCACGGGGCAAACGGGTCAGCTGCAACTGCCAACCAATCAGCGCTATGACTTTGCCGGTGGCAACCAGCAAAACGCACAGCAGGGCAATGGCCTTGAGAACCTCCTAAACGACAACGCGCTGCAGCCACCTGCTAATGTGAATGTGGGCGTCGAGAACGATCCATTTGCCAACATGAATGGCTCGCGCCAAGAGGTCAATCAAAGCGCACAGCAAGGTAGCCAACAAGGCTTTGGCCCAGCGCCAATTCCAGCCCCTAATGATCAGGTAATGCAGCAACAGTCTGCTACTGCTGCGCCCGCTACATTGTTTTGCGATAGCTTTACGCTTGCCCAGCAAGCGGAGAGCCAAAAGGCCATGCTGGCTTTCCAAGGTGTCAGCGCCACGGTGGTACAGAACCAAGATGGCGGCTATAGCTTGCGCATTGGCCCAATGAGCAGCCCTGATGAGGCCCGCCAACTCTTCTACAGCTTAAGTGAGAAGGGGCTGGTGAAAAAGTGCGCCTTAGTGGATTAGCCTTACGGCGATAAAGCAGCGCAAGTTACCAGAGGCCCGCTAAGCGGCGTCTGCCGCAAGTCACGAGCGTCATTGGCAGCAATATAAGGAACCTATTAACTAATAACTACCAGTTTTTTGGCTCGCCTCAGAGTTGGTTGATACCAAAGCGCAGCAGCACCACTGCAATCAATCTTGTGCGCAGTTGTTATGGCTTTTGGTATGACCATCTTGAGGTAGTGTTGGAGCACTACCAACCACACTCTGAGCTGAGCTGAAAAAAATTTTGGTAGTTAATAGTTGTTAGGCCGACTACTACCCCTAAGGCCACAACCACGGCGCAAGCAATACGCTTTGTTCCCTATCTTGGTAGGAAAGCATCTGCGCTGAAAAGCTGGGCTGAACTGACCAAGACTGCCCTAAGTTTTGCGCTCTACACTAACTCTGGGCCTAAACAACACTCAGGATTCTGAGGCTACACTTTCTTTGTTTTGGGAGATCACGCGCCTGCCAAGCCCCTTTAACCCCAAGCACCTTGGATGATCACCAAGCAGCTTGGAAGATAAGCCCCTTGGCCGGTAGCGCTTTTTTATGACAACCATTGTTTCTGTTCGTCGTCATGGTGTGGTGGCAGTAGGTGGTGACGGTCAAGTCACCATGGGCCAAAGCACAATCTTAAAGGACAACGCTTGCAAGGTACGCCGCTTATTTAAGGGCCGCGTCATTGCAGGCTTTGCCGGTTCCACGGCTGATGCCTTTACCCTGTTAGACCTCTTTGAAAAGAAGCTGGAAGCCCATCAGGGCATCTTAGAGCGCGCCTGTGTTTCCTTAGTCAAAGACTGGCGTACAGACAAGATGCTGCGCAAATTAGAGGCTATCCTCATTGTGGCCGACAAGGAGCACTCGTTTTTAATCACGGGTGCAGGCGATGTGGTGCGTATGGATGATGACATCCTCGCCACGGGCTCAGGCGGCAATTACGCTTTAGCGGCAGCCCGTGCGCTGGTGCGCAACACGGACATGGGTGCTGAGGAGATTGTGAAGAAGTCGCTGGAGATTGCTGGTGAGATCTGCGTCTTTACCAATCAGCAGCACATCATTGAGACCATTGCCAGCGATGATTCTGACAAGAGCAAGGCGTCAGAAAAGGACGCGAGTGCTAAGCCTCAAGAGAGTGCCGAGGCCCCAAAGGACAGCCACAACTCAGCTTGGACAGCGGAATAACGGTAAGGAACGACTGACTTAATAAATGACGCAATTTAGGGCACGCATGCAAGCCCATCTCAAGATAGGCGCAGGCTCGCTTACACCTTTTATCTCTAGGTGGGACGTTGCAACCACGCACCACTACATCCGTCACTTATTAGCTCACTATTTCCTAACGGTAACGGTAACGGAGACCACGGAGACTTATGTCTGAACTAACTCCTCGTGAGATTGTCAGCGAATTAGACCGACACATTATTGGTCAGAATGAGGCGAAGCGTGCCGTGGCTATTGCCATGCGTAACCGCTGGCGCCGCATGCAGTTAGAGCCAAATCTGCGCAAGGAAATCTTTCCTAAGAACATCCTGATGATTGGCCCTACTGGTGTGGGCAAGACCGAGATTGCGCGCCGCTTAGCTACTCTGGCCAAGGCCCCATTTATCAAGGTCGAAGCCACGAAGTACACTGAGGTTGGCTATGTGGGTAAGGAGGTCGACTCCATTATCCGCGAGCTGATGGAAGTGTCGATGAAGCTGGTGAAGGAAGAGAGCTACACCACCA
This sequence comes from uncultured Succinivibrionaceae bacterium, assembly GCA_949286015.1. GTDB lineage: Bacteria > Pseudomonadota > Gammaproteobacteria > Enterobacterales > Succinivibrionaceae > Anaerobiospirillum. The sequence continues at coordinate 13,232 of CASEBB010000062.1, forward strand.
ATCGCACGCGAGCTGAGAACGCTGCTGAGGAGCGCGTTTTAGATGCGCTGCTGCCATCTGCTGACAGCGAAGAAGAGAAGGCGAGCAATCACACGCGCCAGATCTTCCGCAAGAAGCTGCGTGAGGGTGAGCTTGACGATCGCGAGATTGAGATCCGCACCATGGATCGCCCAAATGGTAGCTTTAACATCATTGGTGGTGGCCCGTCGCTTGAGGAGATGGGGTCGCAAATCCAATCGCTGTTTGACTCGCTCTCGGCGGGGCGCACTATTACCCGCAAGATGAAGGTCAAGGACGCCCTGCGTGAGCTGACGCAAGAAGAGGCGGAGAAGCTCACCAAGGTCGATGACGTCCGTGAAGAGGCGATCAGACTGTGCGAGAACCAAGGCATTGTCTTTATCGATGAGATCGACAAGATCTGCGGTGGTGACAATACCTCCGGTCGTGGCGAGGTGTCGCGTCAGGGTGTGCAACGTGACCTGCTGCCTTTAATTGAGGGCTGCCAGATCAACACCAAGTACGGCATGGTACGCACGGATCACATCCTCTTTATTGCCTCGGGTGCATTCCAGATTGCCAAGCCATCGGACTTAATTCCGGAGTTACAAGGTCGCTTACCAATTCGTGTGGAGCTTAAGGCCTTAACGGCTGACGACTTTGTCCGCATTTTAAAGGAGCCACATGCATCGCTGACGAAGCAGTATGAGATGCTGCTGGCGACTGAGGGCGTGCGCATCAACTTTACGGATGACGCGATTGAGCGCATTGCTGAGGATGCGTATGCGGTCAATGAGAAGACCGAGAACATTGGTGCGCGTCGCTTACACACCTTAATGGAGAAGCTGCTCGACACCATTTCCTTTGAGGCTCCAGACAATCCTGGCATGGTGGTTACCATTGACGCCAAGTATGTGGACGAGCACTTACAGGATATTGTGGCGGATGAGGATCTCTCGCGCTACATTCTCTAAGCTCTAAACAGGGTAATGCCTTAAGCCGCGTGGGTAACGCGGCTTAAGCTTTGAGCGCTGTGCAAGAAGAAGGATGAAACCATGGCCAATCGCGAACAATTAAGCTTACGGGAGTTAGAGCTACTCCAAGAGCTCAATGAGATCGCAGCAAAGACGGATCACTTAAGTGAGAACATTGATGAGAAGTTTCGGGCCATGGATCGCAAGGACGTGGAGATAGCGTCATTGAAGCGGCAGCTGGAGGAGTACAAGCAAGAGAATGCGCGGCTGTGTGAGATCATTCACACGTGGCGCTCGCGCATGGACAATGTGCTCAAACAGCTGGGGCAGATTAACTAAGGCAGAGTGCTACCCAGCAAAGAAAAAGCTCAGGGGCGACCTTGGGCTTTTTTGTTTGGGCGGTGACAGGTAAAAGAGCGCGCAGTGACACTGCTTAGCGTTACACCTATTTCATGTGAAACCATTGCCTCTAAGGTGAATATGCAGGCATAGAGCAACGCTCAATCTGCGTAGCTACTCCCTGCGTCTGACAAGCTACCTCGAAGTGAACCAGCAGTAGCAAGTGACTGCGCATGCTCTAAGGTTGGCTGCGACAGCGGCAGGAGCGCCGTGCGGCGCCTTACCTCGAAGGTGGATCCTGAAAGTACCAAAAAAGGTGTGATGCTCTTTAGATAACCCACTAAAACCCCATAAACATGCGATATTGTGGCTAACCACAACTATCACTAAAAGTAAAACAACCACTCACCTTGTTGATACTTTCAGGGTGGATCTGCATTAGAAAGTGGCTGCGCTTACTTTGAAAGTTAGCCGCTGACGCTACCAACACAAAACAAAACAAAAAGGCTCAGAGCCTTAGCCCCAAGCCTCTTTGCAGTAAGCAGCTCTGCTTAAGCTGGTAGCGATCCCGTAGCAGTCACTCGCTCAAAACCAGCTTCCATATTCACTGGCACATCCGTAAATGGATTGTGGTAGGTGGTAAAGGAGCTCTCCTTGATGTCCTGTAACGGTGGACGCCCAAACAGCTTCTTGTAATCACGCGAGAAATGCTGCTCTGAGGCATAGCCCACCTCATAGCCAGCAGCCGCTGCACTTAAGCTCTGGGAGATCATCAGTCGCTTGGCCTCATACAAGCGTAAGCGCTTTAAGTACTGTAAAGGCGACAGCGAGGTCACCTGCTTAAAGTGCTTGTAGAAGGTCGGTACCGCCATGTACACCATTTCTGCCAAGCTCTCAATGGGCACATCCTTGCGGAAGTTTTCACGCAAATAGTGGATAGCCTTGGCAATCTTGTAGTCCTGTGCACCAGCCGTAAAAAGGCGACGCAGACTCATACCGTGCTTGGCGGTGAGGACGTAGAACAAAAGCTCCTTTAATAGCAGCTGATATGGGAAGTCGTAAGTGATGCCCTGCGTGTAGAGATCGACAATACGGCACAGAGTCACAAGCTCCGCAGTCGAGGCCTGATCGGAGTTAGCACTAAACTCACTGCTGAGCAGCTCTTGCTGGTCAAGAGGCGGTAACTGCGTCATCACCTCCTGCATCATCATCGGATCGATTTGCACCGCCACCGAGAAGCCAGGCTCCTCATGGCTCACTTGCGAGACCTTAAACTGCGCCGGCATGTCCACGCCTGTGATAAAGATGTCACCAGGGCGGTAGGTGAAGCTCTTAGTGCCAAGGAGCGAGTCTTTTTGGCCACGGATGATAAAAGTCAGCATCGGCTTGTAAATGCTGGCACAAGAGCAGATATGCTGCGTCTCATAGCGATAAATCGTAATGTGATCGCCACACAGTTTCACCGTCTGCACTTGCGGAATAGCCACAGCTAAGCGCTCCGCAAGGCCGTCTAGCAGCAGATCAGTGTCTTCTGTGGTAAACACTGAGTCACTGCAACAACAACAACAATTATCACTCATATCTTGCCTTGACCTTTACTTTGCTCAACCGAAATGGCCATAAGTAGGCCGTAGTGTACAAGGAACAGACTTAGCAGCAGCTTAGAATTTAGCTCCTAAAAAGGAGCAGCAGCCCAAGTTGTGATGTAAGCACGACCTTAATAGGACACATCAGCGGTGAGACAGGTGTGAACACCACATGGAGCCAAAGCTTACTTAATGTATACAGCTTAGCACCATGAAAGTGCACCACGCACACACAAAACTACAGCCGCAAGCGCGGCGCTAAAACCAGCAACGTCAAGGAGCCTGCGACCTGCGAAGAAAGCAGGTAAGAGCGAGAGGATAAGGCCTCTAAGGCCGAGGCAGCTACCGAGCACAAAGGAACGATGAAAGAAGAAAGCAACAAGAGAAAACCGCAACAAACAGCAACAGACAGCAAAAGACAGCAGGCTCACCCTGCATGCTTACTGCACACTCATTGCCTGTACTTACCTCTGCGTAAGTAATGGTGCAGTGAAGCTGGATCTGGCTGCTCATGCATGGCCATTATTTCGCAAAAGAGTAAGGATAGCAAGACGAACTGATGGCGGGCAAATGTTTCTTACAAATGCAAGCAAAGGGGTTTTTGGGTATTATTAGCGGAGCAGCTGACAACAAGCTCTCTCTACTAAAAGTATGGCGGCAAGCGCTGTACTCTCCATCAGGGAAGCTCTTTGCTGTAAGGCTGGGCCACCCTCGCGTGAAGCTCTCAGGCTCATCAAGGTGGCGTAGCTGTGTGATAGTGGCGTAACGTGCAACTTTGTGCCGAGCCAACCAATTCTTTCTCCCAAGGCGTAGTGTGCTGTGATGTGGTGTGAGCAAATTCCTTGGTATAAGCTTTTTCTCCGCCCAAGTGTGGTGATCGCCAGCATTGGTGTCGGTGCGGTATTGGCGCTGCACAGCAGCATTGGTGTGGCGCAAGCGAGCGTCACGCTCGATCTTTTGCCGCAATCAGCAGCACAGGAGCATGCCGAGGAGCATGCCGCGCAACGGGCGGCCCAACAGTCACAGATCGATCCACATCAGCCCCCATCGCTGCAAAACGCGATGCCTGCGCACACGCACAGTACAGACGAGAGCAACCAAAGAGGCGAGCATTCTATCTCCCTAGACGATATCAAGCAGCTCAACTTACAGTACCGCCAAGATCATCAAGAGCAGCAAGGGCAAGCACAAGCGCAAAGTCCAGCCTCTGCAACACCACCCCAGACAGAGCTGTTTGCAGATGACCTTGCGGCGTCTGCAAGCTCTGCGTCCGATCCTACAGCGCCCGCCCCTGCAAGCACTGACACCAATCCCCCTACCAGCACTATTGATTCACAGTTAAGAGCACGCCCAACCATGGGCTCAGCGGCCGATCCTGGCTTTACGCCACGTGCCACAACTGAGACCAGCACCAGCACTGCAAGCGGCACTGCAACCAGTTCCCTAGACAGCAGTAGTGCTATCGCCCCTACTGGCTCTACTACTACTACCCCACAGAGCTCGTCTCTGATCGAGCAGCAAAAGGGCACTATTTACCGCGATGCTTTTGGCAATAAGATCACCCGTCCGGTAGAAGAGACGCTCAAGGCGGGTGCCAATCCAAACTCGGCTCTAGCTGAGAGCATTCCCGCGCGTCCGGAGCAAGGTGCCGAGCCGCCAGCAGAGTCTGCAAACACTGCTACTGATAATGCCGCAGATGCAGACGGCCTAAGCACTAATGCCATCAATCCGATGGTGCACCCACGTATTGCTGTCCTCTACTTCTCGCAACAAGAGCAAGTGCGCTTTGATAGCACCGATATCGATGAGCTCACGGGTGCCTCGATCATTATTGATGAGGACAACCACAAGCGCGGCTTAGTGGAGTACATTGGCCGTGAGGTGCAAGAGCTTACGCACAGCGATATCTACCAGCTGATGCGCACCAGTCCCTACCCTATGGATCATGACGAGCTCATTTACCAAGCATCATTAGAGCTTGATCGTAAGGAGCGGCCTGACGTCATTATCTACCCGCTATTTGATCCTGCTAACTACGATGTGATTTTTGTCGGCTACCCTATTTGGTGGTACGACCTCCCGATGCCGCTGTACAGCTTTTTTGAGCAGTACGATCTCTCGGGTAAGGTGATTGTGCCCTATTGCGTGCATGGTGGCAGCAGACCGTATAGTACTTTTGCGCAGATGAGCGAGCTGGAGCCTAATGCACTGGTGCTGTATAACCACGGCTTAGTGATTGAGCGCTATGATGTGGTGGCCCATGGCAAGGAGCGCGTGCAGGCATGGATTAAGGATCTCCGTCTGTTCTTTAAGCAGACGCGCAAGGAGATGCGGCGCTACTACCATAGGCTGCAGCAACAGCGGGAGCAAGCGCAGAGCGTAGCCCCAGCGTCCCAAGGGAGTGAAGTGGTGAAGCCAGCGGCGAGCGTCGTGACGCAGCCGTAAAAAAGGAGCGGCCGCAAGATGGGAACTCAGCGCAGTAAGGTCAGGCAAGCGCTACTGGCCGTAGTAGTGGTAGTCGCGCTCGGGGCGGCCTCGAGTCCTTTTTGGCTGTTTTCTAGTGCAAAGCAAGGAAGCTTTGCGCCAGAGCTTACAGAGAAGATTGCGGACATCCTCAGTCTTAGTGAGGATGAAGAGACAGCAGATGCAGGCCTGACAAAGAGCACGGCAGCTACAGCGACTGCTTTTTTGGACGCTGCAGCACAAAAAGCTACTGCCGCTGCTGGTTCTGCGATCAAGGCACCAGCAAGCGCGCAAGGAACGCGCACCGCGCCGCCTATAGTGGCTACTACTACTACTACTACTACTACTGCCAATACGACCAAGGCTCCTGAGCCACTCCCTGACACAAAGATCCTCCCTACTCCAGAGAGCAAGCCGCTGCGCTTACAGTCAGTGGCATCTTTTCTTGAGGATGATGCTTTAAGAGACGTGCCGCCCACCATTGGGACTAATGCGCTGATTGCGTACTTTGGGGTAAGTCCAAATCCACCGACGGACAAAGAGCGGCAGACGCTACAAGAGATTGGTATTGACAGCATCTCGGGAGCGTCAGCGATAGCGGTAAAGGACACCCTCCTGCCAAAGGAGATCTTAGCGTTTGCAGGGGGCGATCCCTACGAGGTCTATGATAAGAGGCACCCCCAGCAGCGGATTGCGGCTATCTACTACCTTGCTTGTGTGCTGAGTGCTGAGAGTGGTGGCGCCCTCTACAACATTATTACCACGATCCACTACCCCCGCACGCTCAAAAGGCTTTATGAGGTGACCTTACAGGAGTACACCGAGCATAAGCTGCCGGAGCTTACAGATGATGAGCCTCTTGATATGGGGGCTTATGAGACGATTTACCTGAGTTTTCCGGTATGGTGGGGTGACATGCCGATGGCGGTCTACAGCTTTTTAGAGAAGTACGACCTCTCGGGCAAGAACATTATTGTGGTGTACATGCACTCAGGTGGGGAGCGCAACTTAAACGGCAACCTGCTGCAGAAGATAGCGTCACTGGAGCCAAATGCGACGGTGTATCACGAGCCGCTGGCGGTGAACAGTAATGAGTTTCAAGACGTGCAGCAGCTGCAAGAGAACGTGCGCCAGTATATTGCGGAGCTAAGTGAGGAGTTTAATTAGGAGGGCGGGAAAGGCAGGCAGGAACAAGGGATCTGGGGCTGACGCCATTATCTTGAGGGAGAGTATTTTTCCCTATGTTATTGGCTTAAAGTCGGCCTTTTAGGTGAGGATAAGCCCATTGATGCAAGAACCTGATATGGCGCAGCAAGCGTCGCTGCCGCGACGTATCTTGAGGTAGGTTAAAGGCAAGTAGCTGTGCTCACACAAGGGGGAAACGCGCTCTCTTGAGGTGGGCTGGAAGCCACTCATCTTGGAGTAAGGGGCTATCACCGTCACTTATCTCCAGCAAGTGCGAGAGCCACTGCACGCTGCGAGCTTAGCAGCGACATGATGGCGCCTTATCTCGAGGGTGATGGTGACCGTAACTAATCTTGGAGAAACGCACTGCACTAACGTCAAGCGGCGCCTGATAGCGCCGCTTCTTCAAGAGATTAACCCCAGCTACTCTTAAGAGTTGCTCTCCGCACGCTGTGGCGCTCCCTCTTGCGACTTCTTTTCCTCGTCTGCATTCTCTAAGGTGTTAGTAGCCGTAGCCGCGCTCAGCTCACTGACCGCCGACTTGCTCTCCGCCTCATCAGTGTCATTGTCAGCCGCACTGGTAGCAGCACCAGCACCGGCAGTCGCAGCCTGACGCTTTACAGGGCTTAAGAGCACAAACAGCACACCACCAATGAAGATACCACCCACAAAGGAGATAAAGTACTGCACTGGGTTAACCGCCAATGGCATCAAGAAGATACCACCGTGCGGTGCAGGGATAGCACAGCGGAAGAACATGCTAAGAGCACCCGCCGTAGCCGAGCCTAAAATACAAGCAATACGCAGACGGCCTAAGGTTAAGTAAGGGATCACACCCTCAGTAATGAAGAGGCAGCCCTTTAAGATCGCACCCCAGCGCTTACGCTGCTGCTTAGCCGTAAAGAAGCGTGGCAGCGCCACCGCTGCAAAGCCAGCTGCCAGTGGAGGCACCATACCGCCTAACATGACACTAGCCATGACCATGGAGCCTGGGCCATTCTCTGGTAAGCAGTCCGCAAGTAAGAGCACGCCAGTAGCGTAAGAGCTCTTATTGAGAGGGCCGCCCATATCCGCTGACATCATGCCCGCGAGCACCGCACCTACAAGGACTAAGGTAAGCGTATCGGCGTCGTTTAAGAAGTCAGTGACCACCGTATCGACCAAGGCGGCGGGGAGGTTGGTGATAAATTGCGCAATGAGCGTGGTAAAGACCGCACCGGCCAAAGGATAGACCAGCAGGGCGAACATAGCGTCATGGCCTTTTAAGAAGCGCTGCGCTAGCCTTGCGACCACAAAGGCCACTGCACCACCCACAAAGCCATTTAAGACGGCTCCCACCACACCAGCGCTGGCCATATCAGCCATAACACCGCCGGTAAAGCCAGCCACCAGCGCCTTACGACCGGCCATGGAGAAGGCAATAAAGGCACTTAAAACAGGGAAGAGTAAGGTACCCAGACTGTAGCCAATGGTGTCAAGGAAGAGGCCTAAGCTCGAGCCCTGCACAAACTCTAAGCGCGCCACCGCCGAGAGGATACCGGCTGTAGCCGCAAGTGGCAGCAAGTAAGTCAGACCGCTCATTAAATGGCGGTAGAGCTTCATTGGCAGGTTAGAGGTCTCGGTCTCCATTGAGCCCAGCTTGTAGACAGGGCAATTTGGATCCAAGGCCTTTTTGATCAGCATCTCAGGGCGATGGACGCCATCGACCACACCGGTGCGCACCATGCGCTTACCGACGAAGCGGTCGATATCAATGGCGCGGTCAGCAGCCACGATGACGGCCTTGGCGGCAGCGATTTCCTCAGGTAAGAGGCTATTGCGGTTACCGGCGGCGCCATCAGCTTCGACCTTAATGCTGATGCCCATTTCCTTAGCCTTTTGCTCTAAGGCTTCGGCGGCCATGTAGGTGTGAGACAGACCGGCAGGGCAGGCAGTAACAGCGACGATGTCGTACTTTGGCTTTTTCTTTGGTTGCTCTGGGTGCGCGGCCGCCTCTTGCTCTTCCTGCTCTTTTTGCGCTTGCTCGGCCGCCTCTTTTTCGCCTTCGGCTTGCTCGGCACGATCAATTGCGGCCAGATACTCGTCAACGGTCTTGGCCTCTAAGAGGGAATTGCGAAAGTCCTCGCTCATAAGAAGCGTCGAGAGGCGTGCTAAGACGTCGAGGTGCGCATCTGAGGCATGCAGAGGCGAGGCAATTAAGAAGAGCAAATGCACAGGCTCGTCATCAAAGGACTCAAACTCAACGCCCTTTGGGACGACCATGGTAGCAAGGCCAGGGCGGGCTACGCCCTCGCTCTTGGCGTGAGGAATGGCAATACCCTCGCCTAAGCCGGTGGAGCTTTTTTCTTCGCGCTCGAAAACGGCTTTACGATAGACATCTGCGTCAGATAGACAGCCTGAGCGGGCCATGAAATCCACAAGGGTATTGATGGCTTCTTCTTTGGTAGCTGGGGCCGCATCGAGACAGATGGACTGAGGGTCTAATAAATCACGAATCCGCATAAGTCGGAACCTTAGCATCCTGAAAACACAGGGGTGGCTAAGCAACTTGCCCTATCCTCACAGTGCAAGAAAAGCAAATCAGGCAAAGCTGGTAGCCATTACCGCCAGATGGGGAGCATACGGTGACGCAGTGACCTTTAGCTGCAATCTCCACTGACAAGAGGAGCGCGGTCAATGCTGAGGTCACGTGCAGGGCGCAACAAGAAAGCGCATTAATACGGCCTGCAAAACGTGAGCACAAGCATCATTTTAGCATTTGCCTAGGAAGCATTGGGATTTTTCGCACAGGAATAGAGCTGTACTAGGCAGAGCTGATAAAGCTTGGGGCTAGAACAAAGTCTTAAGGCCAGCGCCAATGGGGCAGATCATGAGGACAGCATGATGGTCAGTCACTGGCAAGAACCGCGAAAAACAAGCTCTGGCGTCAGACAACGCTAAGGCGCTGACGCTTAAAGTTAAGACAAAGGCACGCCGTATGGACTATGATACGGTCTGCATAAGGCTCCACTTGAGCAAGGTAGGTGTGCTTACAGTGATAAGTGACGCTGTAAACGCCCCCACCACACTCGCGTAAGTACCACCAAAAGTGTTACCCCTGTAGGGCGCAGGAACGAACGACTTACTTCATAGCTGACGGCATTTAAGGCCATTACGCCGACACCAACTTAAGATAGGCTCAGGCTCACCTGCACCATTAATCTTATGGTGTGGGCTGTACCCCCTACTTAACCTTGCAGCCGTCACTTCTGAGAACACTTGCTCTACAGCTACAGCTACAGCTACAGCTACAGCAAAGGGCTTAGTACTTCTGGTAACGAGCGCGCGGAGTCTTAAATCACTTCACATCACTGGTCATTTTGTCATTAGGAGGGTTTGTGGCAACTAATGCTGAACTTGATGTCCGCGTGGCGAAGCATCCGCTCATGAGCTTGGGTTACGGCGTAACCACAGCATCAGCTGAGGCCTTGTACAACGAGGTGCAGGAGCTGGTGCAAGAGGCTCAAGACGAGCTCTTAAGCGCAGATGACACCCTCCTCCCTGGCTTTGTGGAAGATACCAACTTAGGCAAGCCGATTGAGTTTCAGGCCAAAGCCGTTGATCAGATCATGGGTCTGGCGCAGCACGGCCCCATAGCTTTAGTGGCAGAGACACGCCTTGAGCTTAACGTGGTTGACGAGTCGAGCAACCTCACTGTGCCGCTGGGCGCAGCTGCGGCGCTTGCCAGCCTTGGTTTTAACCTCATTGACCTCCTCCAGCAAGGCAGTGACAGGTGCGACCGCACGCTCTCTGAGCTCCATTACAAGCTGCAAGGACTCACTGATAGCACCCGTAGCTACGCCTTAGAGCAAGGCGGGGCGGTGCTTAAGGGACTGCAAGAGGCTTTATCGCAATACGATAGCGCTACCGGTTCGATGACGCTGCCGCCAATTGAAGTCAAGCCTACAGTAAAGGCGCTTAAGGACGCCCGCCCTTTTGCTAAGTTACCGCAGCGTAATCTGACGGCGCTGATGCAAGAGGTGGTGGACTCGCCTCAGCGTCAGGGGTGGCCAGAATATGCCTCGCTCCGTGACTTTAAGGTCATGACCTTTGCCCTCGATCCTGATTATGTGCCTGACACCTACACCTTAGAGGACATTGTGATCAGCCCAGAGGACTTTCAGTTGGAGCTGAAGTGCCGCACAGAGCTCAACTTAGTCCTGAACCATGAGCGCGAGCTTATTTTGGGCGGTCAAGGCCTGCACTTTATCAGCAGGGACAACATCGATCAGCTGTTGGCGGACGTTGCTCTTAATGACATCATGGCGCTACTGCAGCTGCAGCACGCCTGTAGTGCAGCTTTAGCGCTTACTGACACCTACATGGAGTTTCACTCCTTGTGTCGAGGCTTACGGCCACTCACTGCAGATGAGCTCACTGAGGTGCTCAAGGCCCCGCCACCACCAGTAAAGCCTGCCAAGGTTGATAACCATGGGGCGGATCTGGCGGCATTAAAACTAGCGATCTCGATGATTAAAGCCAAGGCTGACAGTGACAAGATGCCATCGCAGGCGGAGCTCAATAAGATCCTTGGGCCAGCAGTGCGTCCGTCCCCAAAGAAGGCGGAGACATAATCCACACCTACGAGCTTAAACCCACCATGGCGTTAGGCTGCTCTTGATGTGGGGCAAGGCCCCATGGTGATGAGTGCTGCAAGTAATGCAATAGCGCTGACAAGCTGGTTTTGCGCATCTTCATCACCATGAAGGGATGAGTTTATGACGCTTTGAGTGGCGCTGTTCACCCTTAGGGTTGCAGGTAACCATCATCTCAAGGGTATTACCCGAGCGCACAGTAGCACACAGTGTGCGTGTGTGCAGAGAGAAAGGAAAGCAGGCAGGCAGAAGGTAGGAAACGACTGACTTACGAGATGACGTACTTTAGGGTAATCATGGTGCACCGTCTTAAGATAGGCTTAGACTCACCTGTACCATTCATCTTACAGTGTGTGACGTTGCCACCACTCATCCCCTTCTCCGTCATTTATGCGCTCACTCATTCTTAGGCAGACAAGCGGGAAAGGCAGTAAAGATGTGCGCTGGAGTGAAGGCCGCCCTAGCGCAAGGAGCGTCTACAGCGGCTAAGCCGAGCGACCTAAGAGTAGGGATCTCTTTTGGAGTGAGTGCGGTAAACGCGGTAAAGAAGGCGCCATCATTTGCGACGCGCACGCTTCTTGGGCTTAATGACGATCTTGTTACGGTGAAGGATACCGCGTAACGAGGTGTAAGGCAGCTGCTCCATCTTGCTTAAGAGCGTGAGCGTCCACACCTTTTTCTTATTGAGCGCCGTTTGCAGCTCTGGGTCGTCTACCGTGACCTCATTAGGCTTGGTCTCTAAGAGCTTTTGCACGCGCTCGATGATAGCGAGCTCATCGTGCTTGCTTGGGCGGCCACTACGAGGGGCGTCTTTTAAGGCCGCAAAGCCGTGAGCGACAAAGCGCGAGAGCCACGTGCGCACATAGACGACGTCGGTGTTAAGCGCGCGGGAGAGAGCTTTTATGGTGCCATCGCTGCCCATATCTGCGGCAGCGACGATGAGCTTACAGCGCCTTTTGATACCATGGCGGTCACGGCTCTTACGCACCTGAGCGCGACAGAGTTCGAGGTCTTGTACTCGGCTTTTTTCAGGGGCAGCATCAGGGGAAATGGAAGCTAGGAAGTTAGTTAAAACTACACTGATGTGCTGACTCATAGCGTTTCTCTTAGCTTAGGGGTGGATGCGCATGTGTTTGCTGTCACCCTTACAGTATGCCTGATTTTTAGCGGCAATAAAAGTAGTGGCTATGCCCATCTTTATGCGTAATAGAGGGGGGGAGAACTTACAGCTAATTACTCCCAAAAACAAAAGAGTGACCGCGCACGGACATGCGCCAGATACCCCACGCAGCGCGACGCTTCTTAGGGTGCTAGCCTTGTAAGAGCACTCTTCTCTCAAGGCGGCAGGAGGAGATGCCGCCGATTATTACCACAAGTAGCCCTCTCTCTTGCTCTTGAGTGCTCACTCTCATGTCGCTTAGCACTTGGCAGATCTTGGCAGCACGCAAGCCCCTGAGCTAAGGCGAAAGCCCGAGCCTTAGTCCTTTACCTGAGGGAGGCGCACTTGTGGTCAGCAGCGCTCACGACTAATCGTCACGTCCAGCGGTGGCGTCGCTTTGCAGAGTGGAGTCCTCTATCTTGCTCGCGGCTGGGACTGCCTTTGTAGAGGCAGTAGCGGCTGTGGCACCAGTGGCTACCGCACCGGCAGCAGCTGCCGCCGCGTCGGCAACGTCAGCAACGTCAGCAGCACTGCTGGGCGCGCCGTTTTTACTATAGTGGCCTGCTGGCACGGTACAGAACTGCTGATCGACAAAGGTGATGTCCTTAAAGGTATCAGCAACATCTGGCTCCATGTGCAAGGTGATATCTGCATCAGGAAAGTGCTCAAGAATGTGCCGCTCCGCCTCATTAGCAAGGTTGTGTGCTTCTTCTAAGCTCATATTGTGGTTAAGCACAATGTGGCACTGGATGTAGTACTGCGGGCCTGCTTTACGAGTACGTAAGTCGTGGAAGGACTCAATGCCAGGCACGCTGACAATAGCGCGGATGATCTTAACGTTTTCCTCTTGCGACAACGATTTGTCGAGCAAGGTGGCAATGGCGGTGTGACCAATGTGCCACGAGCTGTGCATGATGTAGAGGCCTAAGAAGATCGTGATTAAGCCATCAGCCCAGTCATAGCCAAAGTTACTGAGCACTAAAGCCACGATCACGCTTACGTTTAAGCCCACGTCTGACAGGTAGTGGAAGCGGTCAGCGGCCACAGCCTCACTCTGCGTAATTTTGCAGACATAGCCTTGGAACCATGTCAGGCCAATGGTGATCACCACCGAGGCGATCGAGACGTAGATCGCGATATTGATGTAAGACAGCGGCTTAGGGGTGATAAAGCGGTCATAGCCGTGCACGATCAGCAAGAGGGCGGAGCCGCAGATGAATGCTGACTGGGTTAAAGAGGCAAGAGCTTCGGCCTTATAGTGACCAAAGCGGTGCTCTTTATCGGCTGGGCGCAGGGCAAAGCGTAAGGCTAAGAGGTTGATAAAGGACGCGCCTAAGTCGATGAGCGAATCGGTAAGCGAAGCCAAAATGGTAGTGGAGCCGGAGAAGAGCCACACCACAAACTTCATGACGATCAGCAGGATAGCGGTACCGACGGAGGCGAAGCCTGCCATCATGACCAGAGTTTTGTAGGAGCTGGTACCGGTGATCAGTGGTGGCTGCACTTCATGATGGGCGTGTTCGACACAGTTGACGTTATTGTGCTGGGTGTCAGCGGCAGCGACGGCGGCAGCGTTAGCAGTAGTGGCAGCTGCGGCGGCGGAAGCTTGTTCGGCCATAACCATCTCCTCCTCACAGAAGTTGGTAGAAAGGCAAAGCAAAGTAGTGTAATAGAGAGCAGTGCTAAAGTGAAAGCAAATCAGGTTAACACACTCTGGGCTTGCTGGCTGCCTCTGATGAAAAAAGGCAGCAAGAGTGCACTATCGCCCTACAAGTGTCTGCCAAAAGAGAGTGCGACGCGCACGCACAGAGGTTTGCGGGCAATGGGCTATTACTTTTAGTGATGATGATGATAGACACCAGAGGCGAAACAGCAGTAGCAGCAGGAAGAGAGGCCATAACCGCCTTGAGGTAAGGCGCAGTCAGCGGTGCTTAAAGCCAGTATCGCTTGTGGTAATTGTCACCACCTACCAGTAAGCTACAGCGCTTATCGCCTTTATCTCTAAGGAAGAGTCGGTGACTGGTGATTGCGCTTAAAACCGGTCTCACTCGTGGTAATGATCGCCACCTACCAGTAAGCCACAGCGCCTGCGACTTTATCTCAGAGGGATAGGAGCGGGCTGCTACTTGCACTTAAAGCCGGTCTCGCTTGTGGTAACGCTCTCGCTGATACTGCCACTTACATCTTTAGCCCCACAAAGCGTGCGCTCTTACGTTACGCGCTGGCAACAGCACAACGGGCACGTGCACAGACTTTGGCCTAATGACAAAACTGTGAGACATGACCAAAAATAGGTCTTTTGCCGCAAAAATTTCCCCCACTAAACACTTAGCAAGTGTAGAGTGTAGTGATAGCTTAGGGAAAAAGTCGGTGCCTTTTTGGCGCCTCTTCCCAGCTCCGTTTCGTCACAAGGTAAAAGCTATAAGCCCAGTTTTCACATTGTTTGCTGTACTTTTGCCACTCTCACTACCTGCTAGCTTCTTTACCTTGGGGCGGTGATCGGTGCCTCCTAAGCTGCACCGCCTGCACATACCACCATCTTGGGGTAGAGCTTCCCCACACCGCATCTTGTTGCGCTCAACTCACCACTGAGCGGTGGCAACTTGCTCTTGAGGCCGCGATCTCATCAAGGAGTGTCTATGGTCAATCACTTTCTCCGCCTTCTGTTCTATTGGCCAATACGCCTCACCGCCACCTGCAACCCAATTCCTTTTGAGCCGCTCAAGCACATCAAGATTGATCAAAGCAAGGACATAGTCTACATCATGGTGTCCTCGTCTGTAGGCAACATGCTTACGGTGGAGCGCCTCACTAAACAATTAGGCTGGCCAAGCCCTTTTGAGAAGATCAAAATCGGCGATCAGCTCCTGCCGCGCACGGCCTACCTGCGCAGCCCGTCCTTTTTTAGCTCCAATGCCCACGTGCGCGATATCAGCGACATCATCTTTGATTGGTTCGCAGCCTGCCACGCCGCTAACACCGATGTGCAAATCATCCCGATTAGCGTGCTGTGGTCACGTGACCCTTCTTACGAGGGCAAGGCCATTCGCGGTGTGGACATGTCCACCCCAGGCTGGCGTAAGTTTCTGACTCTGACCTTTGCCGGTCGTGATAACAGCACCATTATCTCTGACCCTAGCTCAGCTATGGGCTTAGAGGAGCGCCTCAACAGCATCGAGGATGAGCAAAAGCGCCGTAAGGTCTTAAACCGCCTTATCTCGCTACACTTCCTGCGCAAAGCGCGTGCGCTGGTGGGACGCCCATTCCCAAACCGTCCGAAGCTTTTAGAGGAGCTGGTGCAGCGCCATGGCACCCAAGTGGCCATTGCTGAGGCCATGGCAGAGGATCCAACCCTGAAAAAGGAGGATCTCGAGCGCAAGGCCTTTGCGATCTTTGATGTCATGGTGGCCGACACGCGCTACCCACTACTGCGCTTCTTTAACGGCATCATCACCATGATCTGGAAGCGCATCTACCACGGCCAAAGCATCGTTGGTGCGAACAAGGTGCGTGAGCTGGTGCAATCGGGCCATGAGATCATCTACATCCCATGCCACCGCTCGCACATGGATTACATCCTGCTGCTCTTTGCCATCTTCCATGAGGGTCTGCCTATCCCGCAGGTGGCCTCGGGTGATAACCTCAACTTCTTCCCTGTGGGCCCTATCATCCGGCGCTGCGGCTCGTACTTTATCCGCCGCAAGATGAAGGGTGACACCTTCTACACGGCGCTGTTCCGTGAGTACCTGTCGGTGCTCTTTGAGCGTGGCTATGCCACGGAGTTCTTCATTGAGGGCGGCCGCTCCCGCACGGGACGCACGCTGCCACCACGCACGGGCATGGTCTCGATGACAGTGCAGGCCCAGCTGCGCGGCATCGAGCGCCCTATTGCCTTTATCCCAACCTACCTCGGCTACGAGCACGTGATGGAAGTAGGCTCGTACATGCACGAGCTGGACGGCGCCAAGAAGAAAAAGGAGAGCATCTGGGGCCTCCTTGGTATCTTCAAGCGCCTGCGCTACTACGGCCGTGGCTACGTGACCTTTGGTGAGCCAATCAGTGTGCCGCGCTTTTTAACGGAGCACGTGCCTGACTGGCACAAGGACATTGACCCAAGTGGCAATGCCCGTCCGCAGTGGCTGCACGACACGGTGAACATGCTGGGCCATGAGATCATTATGAATCTCAATGACTCGGCCACCATTAACGGCATCAACCTGTGCGCACTGGCCATTATTGGCGATGCTGACCACACCATGAGCATTAGCATGCTCAAGCGCTGCCTCAAGCTCTACCTCTACCTCATCAGCTGTGACGAGCACCGTCGTGACAGCATGCTGACGCAGAACTTGGACACCCTGATTGCGCAGGCTCTGGAGCTTAACAAGTTCAAGGTGTACGACGTGGGTGAGGACATGAAGTTTGTCCGCCCAAGCCACGGCCAGACCTTGCAGCTGACCTACTTCCAGAACAACATCCTGCACTTATTTGCGCTGCCAGCATTGATTGCGAACATTTTGATTCGCAATGGCCACATCAGCCGTGAGGATGTGAATGTGCACGCCCGCTCGCTGTTTTACTTCTTAAAGCACGAGCTGTTTGCACCGGTGCCAGAGGAGCGGCTGGACACCATGATCACCCGCTACATTAACGTGTTTGTGCAGGGTGGTTACATCCTAGAGGATGAGACGCACATGCTCACGCTCTCGGGTGATGGCTTTGAGGAGATGCTGATCCTCTCCAGCTCCATTCGCTTGAACCTTGTGCGCTATCTGGTGGCAGTGACGGTACTGCGTCAGATTAAGGACGGTGAGCTCACCAAGGATGAGTTCATCAAGGCCTGTGTGGAGCTGTGCCACAGGGTGCCAAGCGAGGTGACCAACAACTCGCCAGAGTTTGCCGACCCGATCATGTTTAACATCATGTGTGACACCTTTGTGCGTCACAACTACTTCCACTACCTTGAGGACAAGACGATTGCGACGAATCCTCCGAAGGTGGAGAAGTTAGCGCGGGCGGCGGAGCCATTACTGGCGGCGCGTTTGGTGAAGCACCTGACCAGTGAGGTGGTGCAGATCCGCAAGAGTGGCAACATTACGGCGGAGCGCTTAGGCACCAAGGCCGAGGCCAAAGCAGCTAACGCCGCCCCTGCGGCTACGGCACCAGCCACCACCACTGAGGCCAGCACTACCGAGGCTAGCTCTACTGAGTCGAGCCCTACTGAGGCTTCCCCTAATACTGAGGCCACTGCGCCACAGGCGGCGGAGCACAAGGACGCAGCTCAGGACAGTGCCACTAAGGCAGAGGACGCGGCTGCCAAGGACACCGAGAAAGCCTAAACGCTCTTTTCTGGTGCACTTTACAAGGGGCGCGATGGCGTCCCTTGTATGGCTACGCCTTGATCCATAGGGCTGGGAGCTGGTCTCAAGCAGGGTTAAGGTATAGTTAGAACGATTTTTGCACACGCATTAGGCACTGTAGATCAGCACTCTTTGCAGTTATCGGATCGGCAATGCTGAGCCCGCCTGCAGCTGGTGACAGTTTCCCTTACACATGCGGTTGTCATCTGATGGTAATTCACAATAGGGATAGCCTCAGCACCGCTAATGGTCAAAGGACAGCGATTGTCATGTTTAAGAACCTGGTCACTACCACTGCCGCAGCGGTGCTTTTGATAGCGGCTGTAAACCCAGCCTTTGCTGAGGAGAGCAAGGCGATTGATTTAGGCTCGGCCACGGATCCGGCGCAAGCGTTAGAGGCGGCGAAGATGCCGGAGGTGGGTTATTACGATATGACCCCCGACTTTACGACCAACTTAGCGAGCACAGGCACGGGTCGTTTGCACTACTTACGTGTGCACGTCAACATTATGGTCAAGGACAGTGCTGACCTGCCACTTTTGACCAACAATGACCCGCTGATTCGCGATGCGATTTTGGGCATTATTGGCATGAAGGAGTACAACGCGATTGCGACGGCGGCGGGTCGTGAGGCTTTACGTGCGGAGTGCCGTTCGCGAGTAGCGTCGTTACTGTCTGAAAAGAAGAACGGCCCTGTGGTACAGGACTTACTGTTCACGAACTACGTTTACCAATAAGCAGCGATGCGCTGCGGCCCAGTTGCGCGCCCGAAGCGGGCGCCGCTGTGGTTATGGCCATACGCCCATGGTATAAAATTTCACGTGAAATAAAGATAAAAGCGGCAGAGAACGCAAAGAGAGCTTACAGGTAGGGAAGTGTGGTGAGGCTCTCGGGGCGGGGGTAAAGCGGCGCATAGCGCCTTATCGCGCAAGAAGATGTGGGAGCGCTCATTTAAGCACAGCGGCAGCGTAAGGCTGCCCAAACGGCCATAGCGCCGTTATCTCAAGGTGACAGTGGGAGCGACCGTGGTGGCACTGCCGCAGGCGCGGCAGCGGTGCGGGGGAAGGGTAAGGTGAACGGGAGTGGGATTGGTAGTGGGAGTGAGTGCTCTGCCTTAGTACCTAATCTTGAGCTTACGCTTGGAGTTGCCCAAAGCGATCAGCACACCCAAGATTAAACCACCAGCATGCACAATCTCCGATACCGGACTGCTATACAGGCCCATAAAGCTCAGCACAAAGCTAATGCCGATAATCACCGCGCACACCATAAACATGCCACGCGGAAATTCCATCATTGATAGGTCAGGGCGCTTCGACATGATATAGGCGTAGCCAATGACGCCATAGACCACACCCGAGAGGCCACCGACAATGCGTACCCCTGACATGTTGGCAATGACCAGCTGCGCAAGGAGGTTATCCACCACGCCAATACACAGCACTACCAAGAGCAAGTGTACCCCGCCTAAGTAGCGCTCAATAGGACGTGCAAACGCCTCAAACATAACAAGGTTAAAGAGGATATGCAGCACGCCAAAGTGGATAAAGCATGGAGTCACCAGACGCCATACCTCGCCGCCACCAAAGACCTGATCTAACTGCCACCACGCTAAAAGCTGCATCGCCCCATCAGGTGCGAACATCATCCACACGGTAGCAAGGACGCACAACAGCTCCACGACCGAGGTCACGCTCTGTAGCTGCCAGCTGCCTCTGCCGCGCGCAGCAGAGCGGCTCATGGTCTTGAGCTTGTCCTTACTGCCAAGATTCCATCCGGCCTGCGTGTACTGCTTGCCGTAAGGATTGGCGCGGAAGTCCATGATGGCGCGCTTGGCAAAGGAGACATCCTTTGCTTCAGCCACGTAGATCACAAAGAGATTAGGTGGCTGAGGTTTGATCTTGTTTTTGATGCCCTTTTCCGTGAGGAAAGCAGAGAAACGCTGGGCGGCCGCTCCATCGTTCATGATTCCCACTTGGAACGGGAACTCGTAGTCGGTTACCGCTTCGAATTGAGCCATTTCATATACTCGCCTACGCCTTGGGCCACGGTCTTAAACTCAACGTCGCAACCTGCGGCTCTCAGCTTGGTGAGGTCGGCTTGAGTAAAGCACTGGTAGTGACCCTTTAAGTGCTCTGGGAATGGGATGAACTCGACCTTGCCATGGCCATGGTACTTAATCACCGCTAAGGCGATGTTTAAGAAAGGTTCAGCTCGTCCCGTGCCGCAGTTGTAGATACCAGATGGGCCCTTGTGCTCAAAGAACCAGAGGTTGACCTTAGCCACGTCCTCGACGTAGACGAAATCACGGGTTTGACCGCCGTCTGGGTAGCCCTCGCAACCGGCAAAGAGCTTTGGATTCTCGCCACGGAGCATTTGATTGTTGAGGTGGAAGGCGACCGAGGCCATAGAACCCTTGTGGCCCTCACGTGGGCCGTAGACGTTAAAGTAGCGGAAGCCGACTACTTGCGAGTTGAGGCGTGGCATACGGGCACGGACGTACTCATCAAAGAGGAATTTGGAGTAGCCGTAGACGTTTAATGGGCCCTCATAGGCACGATCTTCGACGAATTGGGTCTTATCACCGTAGGTAGCGGCAGAAGAGGCGTAGAAGAAAGGGATGCGGTGAGCGGTGGCGAACTCAAAGAGGTCGACGGTGTACTCGTAGTTATTTTGCATCACATACTTGCCGTCCCACTCGGTGGTAGAGGAGCAAGCGCCCTCATGGAAGATGGCGTCTATGTTTTTGCAGCCGTACTTTTTATCGAAAGCCTTTTCGTCGGTGAAGAGGCGGTGGAAGTCGACCTTATCCATGTAATCGGCGATGTCGAGGTCGACGAGGTTAACGAACTTGTGACCATCAGTTAAGTTATCGACCACCACAATATCGCGACGACCACGATCATTGAGGAGTTTGACGATATTGCTGCCAATAAAACCGGCACCACCAGTAACAATAATCAAGGCAAGCCTCCAGAGAAACGGGCCCCAGCTACGAAGTAGCAGGGCAAAGAGTGATCGCACCGAGGGGTGTGATTACGACTATTTTCCCCCAATAGAGCAGAGAGAGGCAAGGGCTTTTCAGGGGATGTGTTATGAGGGGGAACGGGGTTACCAAGAGGGTGTGTGGGAGCGGCAGCCAGCTCTTAGAGTAATGCAGAGCACCGCACAGCGGCCTTATCTCGAGGTGAGGCTGGTAACGTGACCATGCGCAGAACAATGCCCAAAGCCGCGCGGCGACATTATCTCGAGGTAAGGCTGGTAGCGTGAACATGCGCAGAACAATGCCCAAAGCCGCGCGGCGA
>CASEBB010000063.1 GCA_949286015.1 uncultured Succinivibrionaceae bacterium
AAAAGTACATTAGGAGCCAACAAAGGCCGATGTAACTCCCACGTTAGCCGCTTTCATCCCTACGCTTACGCATAGGGAATTTCGCGGCTGTTAGTTAAACATCTCACAGGAGAGCGATTGTGTTTGAGCTCAAAAAGGTAGGCTTTATCGGTACGGGCGTCATGGGGGCGCCTATGGCTGAGCACCTCTTAAAAGCTGGCTTAGCGTTAAACGTCTATACCCGTACTAAAGAGCGTGCCCAAGCGCTTATCGCCTTAGGCGCTAAGTGGTGTGAGACCCCTAAAGAGTGCGCAGCGGACTGCGACGTGGTGATCTCGATTGTGGGCTATCCAAATGACGTGCGTGAGGTCTGGCTCGATCGTCACCATGGTGCTTTCTTAGGCATGAAGGCAGGTGCTATTGGTCTTGATATGACCACCTCCTCTCCAGATCTGGCTGTAGAGCTTTACGAGGCCGCCCACTTAAAGGGCCTCAATATGGCCGACTGCCCTGTGACCGGTGGTGATATCGGTGCGCGTAACGCTACGCTGACCATGCTCTTTGGTGGCGATTATGAGGTGTTCCGCTCCTTAGAGCCGCTGTTTAAGATCTTAGGCAAAAAGGCCGTGTACTTTGGCAAAGCCGGTATGGGCCAAATGGCTAAGGCCTGCAATCAAGTTGCGATTGCTACCACCATGTTCTCCGTGTGCGAGGCTATTGTCTTTGCTAAGGGCATGGGCCTTGACCCAGCTTTGACAATTGAGACCTTAAACGGTGGTGCGGCTGGTTCATTCTCGATGCAGAGCTACGGCCCACGCATCCTCAAAAAGGACTTTGCTCCAGGCTTTAAGATCGCCCACTTCCTAAAGGATATGGAGATCGCCCTCAAGGTCTGTAATGACCGTGGTATCAGCCTGCCTGGCCTTGATTTAGCCCATAAGGCCTTTGGCATGTTAAAGGAGATGGGTAAGGGTGAGTTAGGCACACAGGCTCTGTACCTCTTCTATTCTTCAGCCTTGATGCCTGACTTTGCACCAAGCGATGATATGGTGGATGGTGCTCCTTTAGCGCAGCAGGGTGTCAGCGCGAGTGCTGACCAGTCTGAGGCGCAGGAGTTTAAGCCATTAGAGCCAGTGGTATTACAGCTCAAGTAAGCGCTTATTACCACTCACATGCGGTAGCAGTAGTCCTACCTCAATTGCCCAGCAGCCGCATCTGCGTTGCTGCGCCGTAGGTAGGGTCTGCTACAACGCTTCACACTCTCTGTCCCTGCATGTGCAAGCACGCCACCAGCGGCTGCACCGCAGCCTTACCTGCGTCGTCCTGTGCAGAGACGTTCTCACCGCGTGTCTGCTATTCCTGCCTTTTTACGTGTAGCCCTCCGCAGTGCGCCCTCGTAAAGCAAGATCGCGCTTTGCCTGAGTGGCATGTCCTCACATCCCCCACCTAACCTCAGCTCACTTCAATCACTGACTCTCATCACATCCATACCCGCGAACTAAAGCCCACCATGGCTTTAGGGTGCTCTTGGTGTACGGGCAGGCCCTTGGGAGATTAGTGCTGAAGTGGCAGCTTAGAGCTTACAAGCTGGTCTGGTGCATCATCAGCAGCACAGCAGCACCCTGCGGTACGAGTTGCTGCCGCTCTTAGTTGCGCTCCACTCTCTCAGGTTCGAGGGTAGGCATCACCTCCGCTACTATCACCAGCACCACCATCTCACGCCACTGTGGCTACCACCAAAAGTAGCTCCGCCGCTAAAGAGCATTAACCGCTGTTGAGCCCACTCTGGGTAGGTGGGCTTTCGAGGTGATGTTGCTTTGCCTCGGACTATATCGCACAGCGTGCCGCGTAGCTACGCCGCTTACGCTCTGCTGCGCTCTCTTGTTTTCTGCATGTCCCCATATCCATACCACCGCCACCGCCTTTAGCGCCATTTCCGTCATAACCGCCAGCAGCACCACCACCACCACCACCACCATCCCATAAGCGTTTGATCTATGGACATGCCAAGCCCGCAACAGGCAATTTTCACCGTAACTCCGTAAACGTTTGCGTAAAATTGCACCCACAGCGCACGCTAGGGGAACAGCTCCCCTGAGCTGACGTTTAGCAGCGCAGCTCAACTCACCTTAATCTCGCTTAAATACGCCCTTAACCACCATGTGCTAAGCTCAAAGTGCACCGCCACCACAACACCTGATGACACATTCGCTGTCCAGCATGGCAGTGCTTCTTATGCCCCCTTTCCCTGAAGACACTTCGCAGCCACCTCAGCACACAGCCCATAAATTAGCCCTTTGTGCCCCAAAGCACGCCGCTGCTCTGCTCCACTTCCTGTGCCCCGCTTTGTGGCAACCTGCCCCAAAAAGGCTCTTGCTCGCTGAAATGGCAGTAAACACCTAACCCCATGTTTACGCCCTTACTCCGCTTTTGCACTCCCCTCATAAGTGCCACTTTGCGCCCATAAAAGACGCAACCAAAGCCTGCGCTGTGTCGTATGGTTCCTCAAACGGTTACGATTTGTCTTTTACCATAAAACTGCACTCTTTGTCAGATTTGTGTGCTCGCGCACATTGCGCTAAAATGAAAAAAAAATAAGAGCTGCATCACGTAATAAGAGTTCACCGCATGCAAAAACGCAAATTTCGTTTAACATGCAGAACTGTGATCAGTTCATGGAGCCACAACAGGTGTTGCGTGGGCCGCTTTGGCTCTTTAACCGTAAACGATTGAAGACCAGCCTCTTGAGGAGAGGTCAGCCCCCAAAACTTACTGTGAACTGTTGCTTGTATTGTAGGGAGTTGAGATGCGTTTCTTTATTGATACTGCTAATGTCGAGGATATCCGCAAAGCTAACGACATGGGTGTGATTTGCGGTGTTACCACTAACCCAACCTTAATCGCCAAAGAAGGCCGTGACTTCAAGGACGTCATCAAGGAGATCACCTCCATCGTCGACGGCCCTATCAGCGGTGAAGTTAAGCCAACCACCCTCGACGCTCCTACCATGATGAAAGAGGCGCGTGAGATCGCTGCTATCCACCCTAACATGGTCGTGAAGATCCCAATGACCGTCGAAGGCTTAAAGGCTTGCCACATGTGCAAGGCTGAGGGCATCAAGACCAACTTAACCTTAATCTTCTCGGCTAACCAAGCGCTGCTGGCTGCTCGTGCTGGTGCCACCTATGTCTCGCCATTCTTAGGCCGCTTAGACGACATCTCCATGCCTGGCATCGACCTCATCCGTCAAATCGCTGACATCTTTGCCGCTGGCGATATCGATGCGCAAATCATCGCTGCTTCCGTCCGCAACCCAATCCACATCATGGATTGCGCTTTAGCCGGTGCTGATATTGCCACTGTTCCTTACAAGGTCATCGAGCAGATGACTCACCACCCATTAACTGACCAAGGCATTACCAAGTTCCAAGAGGACTACCGTAAGGTCTTCGGTTAATAGCGCGCGTTTGGAGCGCTGTTTCATTCTCCTCCACTCGTGAGGACAAAAAGGCCGATCGCCTAGGAGCGCCGCTTTGTCAAGCTGTGCTAAGTGTAGAGGTGACCGGCTTTTTTGCTACCTACCATTTTCTTCCCCCACCAAAGAGCAGCCTAAGAAAGGTCATCTTTGGGGCGGCCCTTAAGTAAGGGGGTAAGGCTGTGGTGGTGGCAGTCGCGCTCGCGAGTAGTGGAGAATTGCTTTGTGAAGGATAAAAGCAATCATGTCTTGTCCATGTAAGAAAAGAGCGTTGGCCGGTATCGTCGCGGCCTGCGGTGCTGTGATTGTCTTAGGCGGTGGCTTTGTTGCCAGCATGCTGAGCTTCAACACAGCAATGGACTCTTTAGGTAAGCAGCTGGAGCAGCAAATCAATGCCATGTTGGCAGATCCGCTCCGTGTGGCCAAGACGCCGCAATTTACCATTGCGCTTGCTGAATCCGGAAGTGGCCTCCTCTCGCATGATATGACCATGGTCGTGGTCAATAGTGAGGATCAAAGCAAGTTCAAGTTGCCATTTACGGTGGATGTGGGTTACATGGGGTATGACTTTACTTTTGACCCAGTGCATGCCACTGTTAACGACCAGAATTTCATTCGCGCTTACGATTTTAATCAGCTCACCGCCTTTACGAGCACCGGCTCTTTAGGCCTGTGGTCGCAGCGTTTTACCTTAAACTCCTCAGTCTCGTTTTTAAACGACTTTGAGACAATGGCTCACACTGCCGCCCGTGCCCAAGCTTTTGACTGGATCCTTGCGGAGATGGAAAAAGAGGACAGCACTATTGCTGATCCTATGAGCCTGCTGGAGCAAAAGACGCAAGAGTTCCTGCCACAGGCGCAAGAGAAGCTCAAGAAAGTAGCTGACGCCAACTTCATCAAGCCTGTGGGCACGGTCGACTTCACGCTTGAAGCTGACAACGAAGAAAACGTCAAGCTCTCGGTGATTACCGATGGCTTCGTAACCTCCTCTGGTGTAGTGAGCTCGGTAAAGTTCTTTAACCACTCGCAGGGCTTTACGCAGTTACGTTCTTTAGGTCGCTCTGATCTGCAAATTGATTCCTTTGCCATGATTGGTAAGGATGACTATGATCAGGTGCGCAACCTCGTGATTCACACCGACAGCTCGCCAGTGTCTGCGAAAGGTAATTTCAACCTCGATTTCTCTTTACAGGTCGGGGAATTTGACCAGATGCAGAACTTAAGCGCTACGGGCGTGATGCACAACCTCAATATGTCGCTGTTTAACAGCGAGACTCCACTGCTGACCTTTTTGGAGTATGTGCAGCAAAACGCCTTAAACGTGCAGGTGACTGATGGTAGCTTTGACTTTACCACTAAGGTTAAAGATGAGCTTTATGGCAGGGTAGTTGACGCTGTGGTGCCAGTGACCTTTAAAGGTGAGGTCGGTAATACCGTGAATGCTGTTGCTGCTAAAGCTACGGCCGCGACCCCAGCTGCTGACGCTGCTGACGCAGCTGTCACTGCGGCAGCAGCCACTGACACTGCCACCCCTGAGGCCGAGGCCACAGAGCAGGGTAAGAGTCAGAGTGGTGAGTCACCAGTGGCGATGGTGCTGCAAAACCCAACGTTCTACACTGACTTTACCTTTGTGGTCGGGGAGAACATGGACAATATCGTCGATCCAGTAGCCGACGAGTATGGTCAGTACTTCAAGGTCAATAAGGCCAAGGGCACATCGCAGGTGCAAGTACGAATGGAGTCGGATATGACTGGTTCGTACTCATTAGTGATTAACGGCGAAAAAGTGCAGTAATCGCCAAACCCAGCAGGTGCGAGCTTAACGGCTCGAGCCTGCTTACAGAATAAGTTTTTTGGTGGAAGGGATGGGGATATAGCCCCGCTTGGGGGAGATATCCCACACTTGGGGTAGACCCAAAAACTCTCACGATAGAGGTGAGGTGCTCTTACCTATGCCTTTGCCTTTACCTTGAGAGGTAAAAGTAAATAGCCGCAAAGCCTTGTAGCAACACAGTGCTGCTCTTGTTTGCCCCGCACCTGTTGTGAGAGGCTGTAAGGATATTTGCGCTAACTAGGAGTAATCATGTCAGAGTATCAGCAATTAGCTAATGCCATTCGTGCCCTGAGCATGGACGCAGTGCAAAAGGCCAACTCGGGTCACCCAGGTGCACCTCTTGGTATGGCTGATATGGCCGAGGCCTTATGGCGCGGTTTCTTACGCCACAACCCAAAGAATCCAAAGTGGGCTAATCGTGACCGTTTCATCTTATCCAACGGCCACGCCTCGATGCTCATTTACTCTCTGTTACACCTGACCGGTTACGATCTGACCATTGAGGACTTACAACAGTTCCGTCAATTAGATTCCAAGACCCCTGGTCACCCAGAGTATGGTGAGGTTCCTGGTGTTGAGACTACCACCGGCCCATTAGGCCAAGGCTTAGGCAACTCCGTAGGCTTCGCTTTAGCTGAGGCTATGCTGGCCAAAGAGTTCAACCGCGACGGCTTCAACATCGTCGACCACTACACCTACGTCTTCATGGGTGACGGCTGCTTAATGGAAGGCATTTCCCATGAGGCCTGCTCCTTAGCTGGTACCTTAGGCTTAGGTAAGTTAATCGCCTTATACGACTCCAATCACATCTCCATCGACGGTGATGTCAAGAACTGGTTCGGTGATGACACCGCTGAGCGTTTCAAGGCTTACCACTGGCAGGTGCAAGAGGTTGATGGCCACGATGGCGCTGCTATCCGTGAGGCTATCAAAAAGGCTCAAGAGGATAAGGATCACCCATCCATTATCATCTGCCACACCACCATCGGTAAGGGCGCTCCTAATAAGCAAGGTACCTCCGCTTCCCACGGCGCTCCTTTAGGCGACGAGGAAATCGCTGCTACCCGTAAGGCCTTAGGCTGGGATTACCCACCATTTGAGATCCCTGAGGATATCTACAACAAGTGGTCTGCCGTTGAAGCTGGTGCTAAGGCTGAGCAAGAGTGGAATGACCTCTTTGCTAAGTACAAGGCTCAGTACCCAGAGTTAGCCTCTGAGTTTGAGCGTCGCATGAGCGGTGAGTTACCAGTTGACTTAGCTGCTAAGGCCAAGGCTTGGGCACAGAGCTTACAAGACAACCCAGCTAAGCTGGCTACACGTAAGGCCGGTCAGAACGCCTTAGACTTCTTTGGTGCTCTGTTACCAGAGTTAGCTGGCGGCTCTGCTGACTTAGCCCCATCGAACCTGACCATGAACAAGGCTTCGGTGTCGGTGCTGCCACACGAGTTTGCTGGCAACTACATCCACTGGGGTGTGCGTGAGTTCGGCATGTGCGCTGCCATGAACGGTATGCTCTTACACGGTGGCTTCCGTCCATATGGTGGTACCTTCTTAATCTTCTCGGAGTATGCCCGCAACGCCATCCGTATGGCCGCTCTGATGAAGATCCCAACCTTATTCGTGTTCACTCACGACTCCATCGGTGTGGGTGAAGACGGCCCTACCCACGAGCCAATTGAGCAGACTGCTACCTTACGCTTAGTGCCAAACCTTGACACGTGGCGTCCATGCGATCAGGTTGAGACCGCTGTGGCATGGTTACAGATGGTTGAGCGCAAGTGCGGCCCATCTGACATCGTCTTAACCCGTCAGGGCTTAGAGCAGATGCCACGTACTTCCCAGCAGATCGCTGACATCGCTAAGGGTGGTTATATCTTAAAGGACTGCGACGGCACGCCAGACCTCATCTACATTGCTACCGGTTCTGAGGTGGCTTTAGCTTTCCACGCTGCTGAAGAGTTAGCCAAGGAAGGCAAGAAGGTACGTGTGGTTTCGATGCCATGCTGCGAGGAGTTTGATCGTCAGAGCGCTGAGTACAAGGAGCAGGTGTTACCTGCGGCGGTGCGTGCTCGTGTGGCGATTGAGGCGGGCAGCACCACCACTTGGTACAAGTATGTGGGCTTAGATGGCAAGGTCTTAGGCTTAGACCACTACGGTGCCTCTGCTCCAGCTGCTAAGCTGTTTGAGCGCTATGGCTTTACGGTAGAGAACGCCGTGGCTGTGGGCAAGGCTGCTTTAGCTAAGTAAGCAATAGCGAGCGCTACACAGCTTCAACGGCTGTAAAGCGTAAGCAGGGCTCGAGGTGAGCCCCTAAACAGGCTCTATGTTGTGTGCATACGCAGGCGACATAGGGCCTGTTTTGTTTTTTAGGGCGCAAAGAGCAAAGCGCACAGAGCAACGCGCAAAGCGCACAGAGCACATGGCGGCACAATCCCAGAAAGCGCAGAGGCTCCCGAGGTTCTAGAGCGGCGCTTAGCAGGTGGTGGTGATCATGCCCGCGAACTTAAGCCCACCATGGGAACGACGGACTTAATAGAGGACAGCCTTTAGGGTAAGCACGGTACACCGTTCTAAGATAGGATTAGACTCACCTGCACCATTTATCTCGAGGTGCGATGTGTGACCTTGCCATCATCATAATCACGCCCCCATCTTCCGTCACTTATGAGATCACTCATTCCATGGCTTGATGGTGTTTTGATGGGCGTTAAGGCCCCGTGGGCGTTTTACTGCAAGTGCCAGCTATAGCGCTTGCAAGCTGTTTGGGCGCATCTGCATCACCCTTAGGTTGTGAGGTGAGGTGAGGTAGGGGAGTTATGAGGCTCTGCGTGGCGTTGCACGCTTTAGGTTAGGTTCGCGTGTATGGCGGTAGAGAGCACCAACGCTCCTTAAAGGATAGTCACACTATGCTGGTAGCTCGGTGGGCTGGATGGATGGATGGATGGATGGATTGATGGAACGTTAGCGCATAGCTATTTGCCGCGCTTTGCGCCGCTAAAAGTACGTAGATATGCATTGCCATGGGCACGGCGACAACAGATCCGACTCAAGCAACACTGAAGAGTGTTACATGTAAGCAGTAGGTTAAGATTCCGTACTCTGTAAGAGCACTGTAAGCTGCGCATTTTGTGGGTCACGCAGGCTGTCCTTGCGTTATCTTGCGCGGTGCCAAGCACCAGCAGCGGCTGCTTATGTATGGGCTTGTATTTACACGGCGGTGCGCTCTGGGCACCATAAATAACCCTATTTGATAAATTGTGCACAGTTTTGTATCACCAGTAGTGCTATACTACGCAGCTCTTGCTTTTAGCCTAAGCTAGAATCTAACGATTGAGCACTACCCTCAAGGAGGTAGTGACGATAATAGGGCTATGCACGCAGCAGGTAGGTTGTCGCTAGCATGTGTGAGCTCGGTGACGGTAACTGCTGGAAAGTGTAAGATAGTATGTAGCTAATATGGCCAAGCCCTAACCTGTAGGGACGCCTGTAGCGTCATGATGCGTTAAAGCATCAGCGGTAGCACTTAGCGTCAAGTGCGATAAAAGTAGAGTAGCGTCGGTATCACGAGAGCGTAACTTACAAGGCCTTTAGCCTGAGGCGCTCGGCGTGGCGAGTTTTGGGAACATTGCAGAGGCCTGATGTAGGTGCTCGTAAGCTGTTTTTGTCACCAGCAGTACCACATGTAGGCACAATCAGCCAATACCATCAACACCACTCATTGGTGGCTAAAGGTGTGCGTTTTATGAGCATCAATCTAAATCTGTTGCAGAACATCGAATGTGAGTACAAGTTTGCCCTTAATCCGGCTTACGCGGCGTCGTTTATCAGCGAGTTCTGCCAGAAGTTTAATGACGTCATCGCTCTGCGCTACCACACGCTGCCTCAAGATTTCACCTCTTCTTTTCCCCTGTCCTTGTTCTTAGCTGATCCCTCCAAAAGTGAGGTCGCGTCCCTTGCAAACGAGTACTTTGACACTAAAGATGACCTGCTCTTTGCCAAGTACAAATCCGGCCTGCGACTGCGTCGCTCCAGTAAAGTAAGTGGCGTCGAGCAAACCTTAAAGTGCAAGGGCGAAGAGTCCGAAGGCGCTTCCCATACCCACAAAGAGCTCAATGTGCATGTGAGCCATGATCTCACTGTGCCTGACCTCTCTTTATTTGCTGCCAATGATTTACCAGATGGCATGCTGGAGCTTGCCCAGAGCCATGAGCTCTTAGGTAAGTACAAGACCGACTTTGTGCGCCAGAGCATCACTCTGACGGTGCCGCTGTTTTTGACATTTGAGGTGGCGGTCGATCAAGGTGAGATCGCTTGCACCTACGAGGGTAAGACCCACCGCTCCTCCATCTGTGAGGTGGAGTTTGAGCTCAAGAGCGTCAACCCAGACTACCTCAATTTAGTCAGCGATAAGGTCTACGATCTTGATGACTTGCGCCTTGAGTTTAGCGCGCTGCTCAATGAGGTCATGCTCTTGGTGGCCGGTGCCCCAAGTGCGTATTTAGATGCAGCCCATCTCTTTGGTTTAGCCTCGCATGCGCCATCGCCATTAGTGTCGTCCATTCAGCAGGAGATAGAGGAGCAAATGGCATCGGTGGCTGCGGCCGGTGCCGTCTTAGCGCAAGCAGAGCAAGCAGCTGCTGCCCCATCCTGTGTTGAGGTGGTTACAGCTAAAGCCGAGGCCTTAGACCACGCTGCTGCCCATGCTGCTGCCAGCAATGAGCATGATGACGACGAGAGTGGCGAGCCACTGGCGACCTCTAATGATGACCTCGATGGTGAGAACACCTTAATGGGGGACATCTTCCATGAGCCTACAGCGGTAAATGAGCGTGCTAAGCGCCGCTTTGGCTTGCACCCAGCGCTGCGCAAAGAAGGTGGCCTTATTGGTGTAGAGCCATTCTCTAAGCTCAAGCGTGCGGTGCTCTTAAAGACGCGCTATGCCTGTGATGAGGCCAAGCAAAACGATCCGCAGTTTATGGCGCAGTTTAAGGCTGACTTAACTCCGCTGCGCATGCTGATCGCGGCTTACGTCTGCACTGATAAGCCAAGCTTAGGGGACTTTAAGCAGATCATCGATTGCATGGCTGAGGTCTACTGCACGGCGATGGGCATGGCCAATCTCTTTGGTACCCGCGAGAACTTTGAGAACTTGCGTGAAGCCTTAGATCTCATGATCTCCTTTGCCGGTCACCACCGCCCAACGTACATCTCTTCACAGGCGCATCGTCGCCATCGTGAGCTGTGCCAAGATCCGGACTTTAATGATCTGAGCATGCTGACGGTAGCTGAGTGCTCGAGCATGTTTATCGAGATCAATGGTCAGTTGTGGATTGATCCGTTCTTCCACGACTTAAAGCGCCTCTTAGAGGAGCAGGTGGACTTAGACGCCGAGCAGTTTAAGAAGCTCTGCCGTACCTCCATTAACAACAGCTTTGCTATTAAGTCCTCGGAGTATGTGGAGCGCATTCACTACATCTTAAAGCGCCAGCAGATCCTCTTTGTGGACGACGAGGTGGAGAGCGAGGTGAACAAGGAGCAGCGTAGGAGTGAGCGCAAGCTCATGGCGCTGGCCACGCAGCATCACCTCAAGCTGATGTGGAACAACATCTAAGAGCGTGGGAAACCACAGCGCTTCAACAGTGCTACCGCAGCGTCAGGGGGTTACACCATTCCACCATAACCACCCTTAATGATGGGCACTCCTTAGAGGGTAGTGGGTTAGAGACCCACTCTACTTTAGGTGGCTCACATTAAACGCCGTAACCACGGCTCATGTGCTGGCCTCAAGGTGTGAGGCTACGTTGTGGTATCCCCCAAACTCTGAGTAGAGTCGAAGGATGCGGTGCGGACGCTCTGTGGTGTAGCGTCCTATCTGCATCGAGGTTCGCGGATAGGGGGAACACTGCCCGATGTAATAGCCACCACCCTCAAGCTTGAGATGGGGGCATGCTCAGCTTGTGCTCAGCTTTAAGGCTAGAGCCTTACCCTTGAGGGGGAGTCGTAAGGAGCTCCGGAGCTCTACTCTGCGGTAAAAGCTGTGTCTTTGCGGTTTTGTAAAGAGAAGCCGCAACCCCGCGATGGCAGCTACCTCCCTTTTCTTTTCTCGTCTTTTCCTGCTTATTCCCGCTTGCCTGTCAGACAGGCAAGATCCCTTTTTCCACCCGCAGCTGAGAAAAGTTTGCTTTTGTGAGCTAGCTTGCAAATGTGACTCTTTGTGCAGCGGTGATCCCTCTTTTTTACCCCATGTATAAGCGCAAAAGCGCTCTGTAGCGTCCCCATTTTTGCGCTGCGCGCGGCTTAAAACAGCCATGCCGCCTTGCTTCCCTCTTTTTTGGCCTATTTTTGCGCAGGGGCAGCCTAAAGCCCGTGCTCATACGGTTTGCCGCGCAAAATCGGGTCATGCCTGTTGATTTTTGCGCCCGCCTGAATATACTCTTGTTTGTCAGAACAATCTGAGAGCTCTGTCTGCACCGGCAGTCCCCTGCATATGTGCTTTCTTCCTCAGATTGGCGCCAACTTTGGGCTGGGTATTCTGCCCTCTCTTAAGTGTGCACGCACGTGCCCACTTAGGTGCTGCAAGGACAAAAAACCTGCTGCTGGTTGGTCTAGTCAAAAGACAGAAAAAAGAGGATTTCATCGTTATGGCAGCAATCAAGAAGATGGCCGACCTCGACCTTAAGGGCAAGCGCGTTTTCATTCGCGCTGACTTAAACGTGCCAGTGAAGGACGGTAAGGTTACCTCCGACGCTCGTATCGTTAGCTCTTTACCAACCATTAAGTTGGCTCTGGAAAAGGGTGCTAAGGTCATGGTTACCTCGCACTTAGGCCGTCCAACTGAGGGCGAGTACGACGAGCAATTTTCCTTAAAGCCTGTTGTTGACTACATGGCCAAGCTCTTAACTTGCCCAGTCCGCTTAGTCAAGGACTACTTAGATGGCGTCGATGTCAAGGACGGTGAGGTTGTCGTCTTAGAGAACTGCCGTTTCAACAAGGGCGAGAAGAAGAACGACGAGACCTTATCTAAGAAGTACGCTGCTTTATGCGACGTCTTCGTGATGGACGCTTTCGGTACTGCTCACCGTGCTCAAGCCACCACCTACGGTGTGGCTCAGTTCGCTCCAGAGGCCTGCGCTGGCTTACTGTTAGACAAGGAGCTGACCGCTTTAGGTAAGGCTTTTGAGAACCCAGAGCGCCCAATGTTAGCTATCGTGGGCGGTTCTAAGGTTTCTACCAAGCTGCCTGTGTTAGAGAGCTTATTAAAGGTTGCTGACCACTTAGTCGTGGGTGGTGGTATCGCCAACACCTTCATCGCTGCTGAGGGTCACAACGTCGGCAAGTCCTTATACGAGCCAGAGTTAATCGACACCGCTAAGAAGTTAGCCTCTGAGACCCACATCCCAGAGTTTGTTGACTCTGTCGTGGCTAAGGAGTTCAGCGAGAGCGCTGCCGCTGAGATCAAGAAGGTCACCGACCTTGCCGATGACGACATGATCTTAGACTTAGGCCCAGAGAGCACCAAGAACATCTGCGAGGCGATCAAGGGTGCTAAGACCATCATCTGGAACGGCCCAGTTGGCGTGTTCGAGTTTGATCAATTCTCCAATGGTACCGAGGCTATGGCTAAGGCCATTGCTGAGTCTGGCGCTTTCTCCGTGGCCGGTGGTGGTGACACAATTTCTGCCATCCAGAAGTTTGGCGTGCAAGACAAGATTTCCTACATCTCCACTGGCGGTGGCGCTTTCTTAGAGTTCTTAGAGGGCAAGAAGTTACCAGCCGTCGAGATCTTAGAGAAGCGTGCTGCTGAATAAGCAACTATCTTCGGACAGCCGTGAGGGTTCTTAAGGGCAAGCTGTAGCTGTGATTACGGCTTGCCCGTGGACAGCCTTCACGGCTGTTGCTGTTTTGAGGTCAGCCCAATGGGGCGTCCTCAAGAGCCGTAGAATCTCTTTTAGGTAGGCAGCCTTACACAACAGTAGCAGCTGCTGCTACGCTGCTGCAATGCACATTTTTGTGTAGTAGCTTGCAGCATCAGCATGTGGGCTCTACTCAGTGTTTGGTGGATAAGGCACTCACACCATTTCAAGGTGGGGCACGCCAAACTCTTACACATGGGCCCCATGCTGGAGCTCTGGGGGCTGCTGCTTTTTGGTATCCACCAAACTCTGAGTAGAGCCAGCATGTGTCGCTGTTGTCAGATAAAGAGATCGGCTATAATTTTAGGACGCCGTAAGGGCGTTCTATTCAGGAAAGTTGATAGATGACTAAGATTTTAGATGTAGTTCAGCCAGGTGTGTTAGTCGGTGAGGACGTGCAAAAGTTATTTGCCGTCGCTAAGGAGAACGGCTACGCCTTCCCAGCTGTCAACTGCGTTGGCACTGATTCGATTAACGCCGTGTTAGAGGCTGCTGCTAAGGCTCGTTCCGCTGTGATCGTGCAGTTCTCTAACGGTGGTGCTGCTTTCATCGCTGGTAAGGGCTTAAAGCTGGAGCGTCCACAAGGCAACTCCATTTTAGGTGCTATCTCCGGTGCTTTACACGTGCACAACGTGGCTAAGGAGTACGGCGTTCCAGTCGTGCTGCACACTGACCACTGCGCCAAGAAGCTGATCCCATGGGTGGACGGCTTATTAGACGCTGGTGAGGAGTACTTTGCTAAGAACGGCAAGCCACTGTTCTCCTCTCACATGCTGGATCTGTCTGAGGAGCACCTGTCTGAGAATATCGACATCTGCTGCAAGTACTTAGAGCGCATGGCCAAGATGGGCATGACCTTAGAGTTAGAGTTAGGCTGCACCGGTGGTGAAGAAGACGGTGTGGACAACTCCGACAAGGACGAGTCTGCCTTATACACCCAGCCAGAAGATGTTGCTTACGCTTACGAGCGCTTAAGCAAGATTTCTCCAAACTTCACCATTGCTGCTTCGTTTGGTAACGTGCACGGTGTGTACAAGCCAGGCAACGTGAAGTTAAAGCCAACCATTCTGCGTGACTCGCAGAAGTTCGTGAAGGAGAAGTTTGGCCTGAGCGAGGACAAGCCTCTGAACTTAGTGTTCCACGGTGGTTCTGGCTCTTCCAAGGAAGAGATCTCCGAGGCAGTGTCCTACGGTGTTATCAAGATGAACATCGACACTGACACCCAGTGGGCTTGCTGGAACGGCATCAAGAACTACTACGAGGCCAACCGCGACTACTTACAAGGTCAGTTAGGCAACCCAACCGGCCCAGATGCTCCTAACAAGAAGTACTACGATCCACGCGTGTGGTTACGTAAGGGTCAGGAGACCATGGTTGAGCGTGTGGTTGAGGCCTTCAATGAGTTAGGCTCTGCCAACTCCCTCTAATCACTGCTAGTGGATTCCCTACGCTGTAGCTGCAAGCTTTAGCGTAGCATCCTTGTGTAAGGCGCTGGCCTTACACTCTCAGAAAAAGCCTAGGGTGGCGTTGCTGCTCTGGGCTTTTTTGTTTTTGGCTGCAGCGTAGCTAGCCTGAGTTGCCAGCCAGCCTGCCTGCGCTGGGCGTGCTGCGGGCACAAAAAAACCTGAGCGGCTATCACGACCGGCGCCGAACGGCGATCGCCATAACCTCTCAGGTTTAAGGAGAGGGGCAAGCCCCTCTCGGTGCTAATTTAGGAAAAACCTGTTTCCTACGCAGCTGCACCCGCACCGCATGGCGGTGCTAAGAGTGAGGCTGCTTTACGCTAAGCTGTCTGTTTAGACTAAGGCAGCGTAGAGGTAGTTCAGAGCGTTATTGTAGTTGGCAATGGTGGTGTCAACCTTGGAGTAACGCTGACGCAGGCTCTCTTCGTACTTCTCGAGGTAAGCCTCGTTCTCCTCTTCCTCGCGCTCGTACATCGAGATCTCGTCGTTTAAGGCCTGCTCACGCTTGTCTAACATGCCGTTAGTCTTGGTGTAGTCCTCAACGAGGCTATCCAGCTTCACTAAGATACCGTCGGAACCAGTGCTGCTCTGCGAGCCAGAGAACATGTTCACCACAGAGTTGAAGTTGGTGTCGAGGCTCTCCTTGAAAGCAGTGGTGTCCAGCGACATCTTGCCATCGCCATCAAACTCAATACCCATGGAGTAGATGTCGAGGCCGCTGCTGTTAGATGGCATGAAGCTGGTCATCATGTTCTGCAGCTGGTTTTGCAGCGAGCGTAACATGCTGTCACCGGCCAGCGAACCACCGTCCATCTGGTTCTCACCATCAGTGTAGGTGTTGCGCTTGTAGAGCTTGTCCATCTGATCCATCAGGGTATTGTAGGAGTTAACGAAGTTTTGCATCTTCTCCGTTACTGCATCATTATCCTGAGAGATATCGACGTTGACAGTGTTCTCTTCGACTTCCTGTTGACCTTGGTCGTTGGTGGTAGTGGTAAAGGTCACACGGTGAGCCGTGATCGAAATACCAGATACCTGATCGTTAAACTCGTTGGTCGAAGAAGTCACCTCAGCGCCATCAACAGTGATGATAGCGTCTTGGCCTTGCACCACAGACCAATTGCCAGTAGTGGCCTGCGAGTCATCAACCGTAGCTTCACCGGTGGCGGCGTTGATGTTTAAGCCCGTGTTGACGTTAAAGATCGAGCTGTCCACATAGGATGGATCGCCAGAAGCAGCTGCGTCTGGGGTAAATTGCATCGAGAAGGCAGCCTCGTCGCCAGAGATGCCGCTGTCGATCACTAAGCGGTCACCATCTTTGGTGGAGACGATAGAGGCCGTGACACCAAGGTCGTTTTGGTTGATTTGCTTGCGGATTTGCGCCAGCGTCATACCATCTTCGATCTTGACATCAAAGGAGCGCGACTGCACCTCACCAGTCTCACTGGTGGTCGAAGGCAGGGTAATGCTGAGCGTACCACCCGAGAACTTGGCATCAGAGGCAAAGGTCTGCTTCACTTGCTCAGTGGAAGCCAGTTGCTTCACACCAATGTCGTAATTGGCAGAAACCGAGTCGTCTTGCGTGGTCACGGAAATAGCAGGATTGCTGGAATCCTGAGCGATAGTGACCTTACGGCTGTTAAAGCCGTTGTCATCGGTTAAAGCCTTAAGGCTGTCTTGGAAATCAGAGAGAGCACTCTTGAGCTGGCCGATACCAGATAACTGCAAGCTAGCGGTCTCTTTAGGGGCCGTTACACGGTTAGCCAGCTGCGCACGCTTGGCGTTAACCGACGCAGTGATGATGCTCTCAAAGTCAATGCCGGAGGCAGCACCGGCAGCAGTGATCATGGAGGCCATGATTTTCTCCTAAATTGCACTGAAACAGACTGGCAATTGAGCACAATTCCCAGCTGCATGTGCCCGTGGCAGTATGTTGCTCACTGTCACAAGGTGAGCTTGGTGTGAGCAATATGCTGCACACAGCCAAAACGCACTTCCGCATGTTTACTACGGAGCAGCGGTGTTAGTGCGTATTATGGGGAGCTTCTAAACTAGGCACCCATACATAGAAATCACGCAAAAGCTAATGCTTTTGCCCTAACGCACAATCTTTTCTAAGTAGTCATATCGGCACAAAGCGCGATATCTTTGCGCGCTCAGAGGGAATATTGGGTATCTATTGGCGCGCTAGTTACCTGTTTAGGCAGCGGGTATGTTACGAGGGCGGCTCCAAGGTGTCAAGATGGCAGCAAAGCGCTTATTTAAGCCTTTGTTGCTAATAGTAGTGACCCCATGTCGGTGGCTACTTATTGGTATGTGTATAGGTATGGGATGGGACGGTATAGCCCAATGCCGCTTGACTTAGTTTGGGGCAAGAGACGCACCAAGCGGTAAGGAGAGGTACAGAGAGGATAGGTGAGAAAAAGTAGCAACAGCGAACGAGGATGGTATGAGGAGCTTAACGAGGGGGAGGCATGCCCATGAACTTAACACCACCATGGCTTGATGTGGCTCTTGGGGGCGTCCATGAACTGTGATGATTAGTGCTGTGCGTGGCAGCCTGCTATAGCGTTTACAAGCTGGTGTGGCACATCAACCACCCTGAGGGATGGCTGTTGACGCTCTGAGTTGAGCTGTCAGCTCTTAGGTTTGCGGGTATGGGGGAAAGAGGACGCAGGGCAAAGCAGGGAGTTTGCTGATAGTAAGGTGGGGGTGAGATAAAAATAGGGGGAGCGAGATCGCACCGGTTTGCTTGCCTCAAGGCAAAGACAAACAAAGGGAGCAAGTACTCCCTTTGGTGATGCGAATATCAGGAAAACAGGTAATAGCGTGGCGCAATCTCGAGACGAGCCTACCAGCCACCGACGGTGGCCGGTAAGTACCCTGCCCTGTAAGGCTGGGCAGTAAAGATCCCTCAGCACAACAGTTGCGTCACGCAGCCTGCGCACTCTTACGAGAGGGCAGAGTAGAGGTAGTTCAGGGAGTTGTTGTAGTTAGCAATGGTAGTATCGAGCTTACCATAGCGCTGACGCAGGCTCTCTTCATACTGCTCGAGGTAAGCCTCGTTCTCAGCCTCTTGCGCCTCGTAGCGGTCGATCTCTTCGTTGATCTGCTGCTCACGCTGCGAGAGCACACCATTGGTCTCGGTGTAGGTCTCAATGATGTCGTCTAAGCGCAGCAGAATACCCGCATCCGCTGGGACGGCATCCTTGTCATTAGGATCAACGGTGCCCTCACCAGTGAAGAGGTTAACTACGGCGTTGAAGTTCTCCTTGATGTGCTCCTTAAAGTCCGTGGTGTCTAAGGACATCTTACCGTCGGAGTCGAAGCCCAGACCCACAGTGTAGATATCAAGGTCGGTGCTACCACGCAGCGAGGTCATCATGTTCTGCAGCTGGGATTGCAGCGAACGCAGCATGCTGTCACCGGAGAGCTCACCACCATCGAGGTTGTTCTCACCATCTGTGTAGGTGTTGTGCTTGTAGAGGGCATCCATGGTGTCCATCAGCGTGTTGTAAGCCGTCACGAAGTTCTGCATCTTCGCGGTCACGGCCTCAGTGTCTTCGCTGATGTCTAAGGTCACTGGATTCTTCTTGACGCTGCCGTCATCTTGGGTCTCAGTGGTGACACGTTGCACCGTGAGATTGATACCCGAGATCTGGTCATCGAACTCGTTAGTGGAGGAGCGCACCTCAGCACCGTCAACTTCGATGATAGCGTCTTGACCCTCGGTCAGCGTCCAGCCAGAGAGACCGGACTTATACTGGTCGTCAATGTCAACAGTATCACTGGTCTTGTCATCGGCACCTTTGGTGACGCTTAAGCCGGTGTTGACGGTTAACTTATTGGCGTTGTCAATCGCATCCTGATCAGAAGAGGTACCGGCCGACTTGAACTCCATCATAAAGGCGTTGTCATCACCCGAGAGGCCGCTGTCGATCACTAAGCGGTCGCCAGAGTTGGTGGACACAATGGAGGCAGTCAGACCGTAGTCGTTGTTGTTGATCTTCTTGCGCAGCTGCGCCAGAGTCATACCCTCTTCGACTTCGATTTCGATGGTACGTGCCTTCTTGACCGCAGTTGGGTCATCGCTGTCCAGGTTGGCAGGAGGCAGGGTAATGGTTAAGGTACCCGCAGCGAACTTAGCGTCCTTATCAAAGCTGGTCGAGAGTTTTTCGGTCGAAGCCAGCTGCAGCACGTCAATCGAGTAGTTGGCGTTAGCAGCGTCGTCCTTGGTGGAGACGGTGAAGTAAGGGTTATCAGCGTCTTGGTTGATGTTGACCTTACGGCTGTTGAAGCCATTTTCTTGGGTCAGAGCTTCAATAGCGGTCTGGAAGTCTTGCAGCGCGCTCTTGAGTTTGCCCACACCGGACAGCTCAATATTAGCAAGCTCCAGTGGCTTAGTGACTCTGTTCTCAAGAGAGGCACGCTTAGCCTCAACGCTAGCAGAAATGATGGACTCGAAGTCCATGCCGGAGGCAGAACCGGCAGAAGTAATCATCGATGCCATAGATGATCCCTAAATATTCGCAATAGTCATGATGACAGGTGAAAAAGCAGTGTATGAACTACCGCAGACTTACGTCTGCGGTTTCACAGTGCTCACTCTGCTTTTACACAGTGTTAACACTGCTTTTTTCTAGTAGCGAGCCGCTATCAGATCTTATGATGTAGATTGCGGCCCTACGCTTACGCATAGGGAATTACGCGGCTTCGTTAAACTGCTACAGCCATGAGCGCACTGCTAAAGCAGCAACTACTCGTGGGTGTGGGGAGCGCGGGAGCAAGTAAAGTCCGTGTTTTTACAGCTGCACATATCGGAGCCGACCTGAGCAGCTGAAGACGCTTATGCTGTACTTATAACGCACTGCAATTGCGCTTAAATACGCAGTTGGTAAGCGGGTGGCACTTAGTTGCAGACAGGGGCATAGCTTGTCGAAAGGCCCTGAACCCTATACAGGAGCCAACCCTGTAGCTCTAACTCCAGCCTTACAGCCGTACTCCTA
The DNA here is from genome assembly GCA_949286015.1 of uncultured Succinivibrionaceae bacterium. Taxonomy (GTDB): domain Bacteria; phylum Pseudomonadota; class Gammaproteobacteria; order Enterobacterales; family Succinivibrionaceae; genus Anaerobiospirillum. The sequence goes on from CASEBB010000063.1 coordinate 19,671, forward strand.
TTTAGAGCGGCATATGGGGCGGAAAATAGAGCCTTGAGCGCATAAGAGCAAGCATCTTTTAGCTCCTTATGTACTCAAGGACAGTGCCAGCTTTGTGCCGCTGCGTAGATATTGATTCGCGTTGCTGCGAAGTGGAGCACAGCAGGGGCAGTGCAAAGCAGCTTGTAGTAGGGAAAAGAGCGCGTTTAGGGCTTATTTATGGGAAAAGTTGCCATAAGGCGCCGTGTGCCGTGGCGGCGTAGCATGATGCTGTAAGCTGGTAACCGTTGGTGCAATAGTCACAACAAAGAAGCAAAGAGCTGCAGCATAGAGGAGTTAGGGGAGCTAAAGCATGGAGAGGCTGGGGCTTTCTGCAATCAAGGCAGAGCGTAGTGCTTGCTGGTGAGCACATGCAGTGCTGCTCTTAGGAAGTGAACACCCCACTACCACAACCACACACTCATAAGTGGCTGTTATGCCTACTTGCAGTGGCACCAAGCCTCGCTACGTAGGCTGTTTAGCCTGTTAAGGCACGGTACCCCGAGCTACTGTGTACCGTACTCTGTCTTAGTCTTAGAGCCAGCCCTTCTTCTTAAAGAAGAGGTAGGTGAGAGTGGCGGAGAGGGCCATCAGTCCAATGGACATTGGGTAGCCAAACCTCCAGCTCAGCTCCGGAATGCCATGGAAGTTCATACCATAAACACTGGCAATCCACGTTGGTGGCATGAAGACCACCGCCGCCACGGAGAAGATCTTAATGATCTTATTCTGCTTGTGTGTGGAGTAACCCATGGATGCTTCCAGCTGGAAGTTGATCTTATTGGCTAAGAATTGCGTGTGCGGCAGAATCGACTCAATGTCGTTTAAGACCTCGACAATGATGCGCTCTTGGCGGTCATCTAACGTGGTCTCAAAGGACTTGTTGATAAAGCGCAGCGCGCGGCGGGTATCGTACAGCGCCTGCAGAATCTGGCCATTTAGCTCCTCTTGGCGTACCAGCTCGCGCAGGGTGTCCTCAACACGGTCATCGTCGAGAATCTGGTCAGCCGTTTCATCGAGCACGCCGTAGGCATCCTCAATGAGGTCAGAGAGCTGATCGACCTTTAAGTCCTGTAAGGTCAGGAGGATGTCCAGAGCCGAGCGCACATCAGCTTTACCAAAGCGGATGTGGTAGCGCAGCAAGCGCACAATCGACACATCGTCCTCGCGGAAGGAGATGAGCAGGTTCTTGCGCAGAATAAAGGACATGTTGACGCCGCGCGTGTCGTTAGCGAGGCGCTGTGGGAATAAGGACAGGATGTGTACACCGTCTGCGCCTAAGCGGAAACGGGACGAGGACTCTAAGTCGTCCATCTCGTCTTCATCAGGCACATCTTCCACAAAGAGGCGCTCTAACCAGTCACTTTCTTCTTGGGTGGGTTGATGCACATCAAGCCAAATCACATCAGAAGGCAGCGCTTCACCGGCTTTGACATCGACCAGCGCTAAGCTGTTATCGTCGTAGAGTTGGCAAGCAGTTATCATCAACACCTCCCGCACTGGAGTTGTCCCTCTAAGCGCCCCCACATCAAGGGTAATGGGTAGGGGGAGAGGGTGGCATGAGCCACAGTGCCTCTTAGGGCAGAGCATGAATGGGGAACCGCAATCAGCAGCAATTGTGTTGGGTCGTAGGCGTTACCGTAAGTGAGCTCACGGCAGCGTAGAGACAAGAAACAAAAGAGAGGGCCAGCAGCAAGTGCGTTGCTGGTGCTGTAGTATCTGACGCCTCTGGTATTAGAGGTGGTACTACAGGGCTGTTGCTGTCTATTACGGTTTACGCGGCAAATGGTCTCTTGCTTGACGTGAGAGCAGCCATTTTGCTCGTAAGATCACATTTTTCGGGGCTCATACTAGGTTAAAGCTGGCGCTCTGTGAAGTCTCCATGTGCTTACGCACATGGCTTCCTCCCGTTTTAATAGGGAGGGTCCTGAACAAGAATACAATCCTACCTCAGCGCCGTTCCAAACAAGCAGTTTGGGCGTATGTTAGCCCTTGCATGCTAACGCCTCGCGCTAAAGCGCACGAAGCTCCGCGTGTAGTTTAATTAACGTGTTC
>CASEBB010000064.1 GCA_949286015.1 uncultured Succinivibrionaceae bacterium
GCAGCAACAGGGGCTGCGGACGGGGCGCTGGGGAAAGCGCGCGGCTGGATGCTGGCATGGCGTGATATTTCATCTCCAACTAATGAGCGCACGGTTATCACCACAGTTTTGCCAGTACAGGGGTTAGGTGGTACCGCACATGTGTTATTAACACCATATTCTGTGCATCAAGCAGCTTGCTTGTTGGCAATGTTAAACAGCTTGGTATTAGATTACGTTGATCGTTGCAAGCAGGCAGGAACCCATGTTGCCTTATTTATCTTTCAGCAACTACCGGTATTGCCACCAGAGGCATTTACGGCTCATGATGTGGAGTTTGTCTGTGAGCGCGTAGCTAAGCTCACTCGTACCGCAGATGACATCAACGCTGTGTGGCTGACTGACTACCCAAGCTATACCTTCCAAGAGCCACAAGAGCGCTTGCGTATCCAATCGGAGCTTGATGCTTACATCGCGCGCATGTATGGCCTCACGCGTGACGAGCTCAGGTATATCCTCGATCCGAAGGAGCTCATGGGCGATGATTTCCCGTCTGAGACCTTTACGGTGCTCAAGAAAAATGAGAAGAAGCTCTACGGAGAGTACCTCACGGCCCGTTTGGTACTGGAGGCGTTTGACGCGCTGGAGGCTGGTACCTTAAAGGCCTAAGGCATAGGCGCCTGCAGGGGCTGGCGCTGCTATGGTGATGAGTTGTTGGTGAGCCCAAAAGCCAACCCTCAGGGGGCAGCGGTATACACTCAGGTGAAGAAAGCCCCTACGCTTACTCAAGATGATATGCGGCAGCGAAGCAGCGGCAGCTTGACTCTGAGTGCAGTGGCTTGCTGGGCTATACCTATCGAGATGATGTGGTCAAAAGGAGCTTTTAGGAGGCAGCAGCATGATTTCCATCATTGCGCTTGACCACCTGCTCACCTCTGTAGCAGGGCTGGTTACAGACAACAGTACTACTAACCCAAGTACTGACTTTCCACGTGTCACCACCCTGCGCTATGTGGCCAGTGCCAATCCCCGTGTGTGGGTAGATGTGCGTTTGTATCGCAGTGAGCAGGGGCCAATTACGCACATGTTAGGTAAGGTTGGTTTCTGCTTCTACGCCCCCACGCTGCAGCACGCCTTACGGCAGCGGCTGCATGCTGCGCTGAAAAGCGCAGCCTCACGGGGCGCTGCTACGATGCCGCTCTCTTGCTCGACGCTTGATTGGCGCAATATCCACCGTGTGAACTTGCACGATGGCGAAGTGCAGTGGGGTACTGACTTTGTCTACGGTGGTGATGAGAGTACGTGCTTGCTTATCTGTGAGCAGCTGCGTGACGTCCACCGATCTCTGTTTAAGGGCGGTCTTCACTTGCCAGATACGGAGCTGACCACAGCGCAGAGCTGGGCTCCTGTGCCTGATGACTTAGTGCTGTCCTTAAGCTTAGAGGGCAGCACTAACGCTATCCACAACAGTGGTAGTGAGGATGGGGCGGGCGCTGCAGAGCAGGCAGCGGCGCTGGCAGCGCTGGAGCAGCGGTATGACGATATCACTGCCGAGCAGCTTGCAAATGAGCAGAGTACGTTCTCTTTAGAGCAGACCGAGACATGGCGCATGGCGCGGCAGCGGCAGGGGCAGAGCATTTATCGCCAGCGCTTAGAGTGCTTATGGCAGGGGCGCTGTGCGGTCACTGGTATCTCCCTGCCGGAGCTTTTGCGCGCCAGTCATGCTAAGCCATGGGCGGAGTGCACCACTGGTGCCGAGCGCCTTAGTCCTTACAATGGCTTTTTGCTGAGTGTGCCCTTTGATGCGCTCTTTGATCAGTTCCTGCTGAGCTTTGCTGATGACGGCTCAGTACTGCTTGCACCGCAGCTTGAGCTTGAGGAGCTGCGCTTAGTGGGTATCAGCACTGATGCCAAATTGCGTTTTGTACGGCCGCAGCATCTGCCGTTTTTGGCTTGCCACCGCCAGCGCTTTTACGAGCGTCAGCGCTCTTAGCACCATGAGGTAGTATGGTGCCGTGCAGGCAAGCTGTAAGCTGCTTGCTGGCGCTCTCATCGCGAGAGGAGAGTGGGAACAGACACTCACTCTCAAAGTAATGACGGTTACGGGGGGACGGCTGCATGTAAGCCTTGGAGGTAAGGTAGCCGCACCTGCGTTTCGGCTACTTGGTGGCCTTGGCGTGTTGTTTTGCGGCTCTTTTGCAGAGTGTGATGTGCTTCTCTTGTTTTGCTCTGCACTCAAATCCACAATGAGAAGTTGAGCCCCTCATCAGAGTCGCGCTTGCTCAAGAAAAGAGCTGTAACCTGCACAGGAGAGCACGCAATGCTGCCAGAGTATATCCACATTAAATCAGGCATCTTGGCGCAATTCAACGCTTTAGCCCCACAGTGCAAGCATCCACTGATTGTGGCTCGAGGTGCCGTCAAAGAGCGCTATCTGCGTAACCTCCTGCTCAATGGCAAGTTTGGCAGCTACACCATCTGTGATGCCTTTACGCAGAACCCATCCTTACAGGACGCGCAAAAGCAGTTAGAGGCATGGGGCCCTGAGATTGAGTGCAAGTGCGACAGCATCATCGCCTTAGGTGGTGGCAGCCCTCTCGACTTTGCTAAGACCCTCAAATACAACTCTACAGCACTGGCTAATAAGCCTTTTATCGCAGTGGTCACCACCTTAGGCTCGGGCAGTGAGATCACCCCATTTGCTGTTGTCTATGACAACGGCGTCAAGGTCTCACTCTCTGCTCCTAACCTCAAGCCAGATGTGGTGATCGTCGATCCGCGCTTTGCTGCTTCCTCAAGCTCGCAGCAGCGCGCCAGCTCGGGTATTGATTGCCTCTGCCAAGGTATCGAAGCCTTTTGGTCTAAGCGCGCCACAGAGCAGAGTACGGAGTATGCCCTTGAGTGCATCAAGCTCTGCGTCGCCAACCTCAAAGCAGCGGTGTACTTACGTTCTGAGGACGATGTCGAGGCGCAAAAGAGCAATGAGCGCGCACTCACAGCTTTAGCCCAAGCTTCCGCTTATTCAGGACTGGCTATTTCCCAGAGTAAGACCACTGCCGCCCATGCGCTCTCGTACTTCTTTACCGCGCGCTTTGGCTTAAAGCACGGTCAGGCGGTGGCGCTGATCATGCGCGACCTCTTTGCGCTCAATTGCAGCGTCACGCCGCACAAAGAGCAGCTGCTCGCCGCTCTGGGCTTACAGGACGTTAGTGACTTTGCGCCATGGTTTAGAGGCCTGCTGCGTGATCTGGGCTTAAAGGATTCCTTTGCCGACTTGCACTTAAGCGAAGGTGACATTAAGGAAGCCTTAGCCACGGTCAATAGCGAGCGCTTAGCGAACAACCCGTATCAGCTCACTGAGGCAGAGATGCGCTCTCTGCTGAACTAAGGCAGATGGGGCGGGCGCTTTAAAGGTACGGTAGGGTTGCAGGGTCGGACGGCTGGGAAAGGTTTGGGCGCGCGCCATTGTCTGTGCAAAGATAATGGCGCTGTGCGTTCAGAGCTTAGAGGCGCTCGGCCTCAGGTACATCTCTGACGGGAATAGAGGCCACCGCTTGGCGGGCTGCCGCAATGCGCTCAGCATTGCGATAGGGATCGGCAAAGATCTTTGCTAAAGAGTCGCGTTCCTCTGCGGTGAAGTGGAGCTCTGGCAGCGACTCCACATGGGCATTCTCCGGCGCGCTTACCGTGGTGTGTTTGCTGTTAGTCGTCATGATTTTCTCCATCTGTGTAGATGGTAGCCAATATCGGTTTGAGCACCATCATCTGTGACGTTAGCCCTTAAAAGAGCTCGCTGCGCGCCGCCTTGCAATAGAGCTTTACAGGCAGCAGAGCTCTGGGTGAGGCGCTGCTCAAGCGATAGCGCCGCACTTAGAGTTGCAGCCGCAGCAGCTCGGCTACTGCTGCCGCTGCTGAAGCCTATTTCTCGCCTTTAGTCTCAGATGTGCCCTTATTGTCTGCGTGCTCAGTCTGCTCCGGCGTCGCCTTGGAAGTGTCCAGCTTCGCAGGGGCAGGGGGCGACACACTGGCCTCGGTGCTGCTGGCAGCGGTAGCTGTTGCTACTGCTGTGGCTGTGACTGTGGCTGTATCAGTGGCAGCGCCATGCTTGCCCTTAGGATGCTTCTTATGGGCGCCAAAGACATAGGACACCAGCACAAAGAAGGTTGGCACCATAATAAGGCCCAAGGTCGTGGCAAAGACGGTACCGCCAAAGACGCCAGTACCAATCGATTGCTGTGACGCCGCACCCGCGCCTTGAGCCCGCATCAGTGGCCACACGCCCAGTAAGAAGGCTACTGAGGTCATAACAATAGGGCGGAAGCGCAAGTTAGCCGCCTCCTGCGCACTCTTTAACAGCGAGCGTCCTTGCAACCTAAACTGATGCGCATACTCCACAATCAAGATGGCATTCTTAGCCGAGAGGCCGCCTGTGGTCAGTAAGCCCACTTGCAAGTAGACATCGTTGGACATGCCTCTTAAGTAGATAAAGAGCAGCGCGCCAAAGATACCAATCGGCACAATGAGCATCACGGCAAGTGGAATTGACCATGATTCATACAGCGCCGCTAAGCACAAGAACACCACCACAGCGGAGATGATAAAGAGCGCGTTTTGGTTCGATCCGGTGATCTTTTCCTGATAGGAGATACCAGTCCACGCGTAACCATACTCGCCAGGATGGCGTTCAATAATACGGGCAATCTCATCCATAGCCTGACCTGAGCTTACGCCAGGCGCGGCATCACCTTGGATGGCAATGGAGGAGATACCATTAAAGCGCTCTAGCTGCTGTGGGCCATACGTCCACTGCACCGAGCCGATGGTGTCAAAGGCCACCATCTTGCCCTCGCTGTTTTTAAAGTAGAGCTTGTTTAAGTCCGACGGCAGCGAGCGGAACTTGGCGTCAGACTGCACGTAGACGCGCTTAATACGGCCGCGATCAATAAAGTCGTTAACATACGAGCCACCCCACGCAATCTGCAGGTTCTCATTAATGACATTAGGATCGAGCAAGAACTGGCCAGCACGCTTATCATCAATCACGATATCAAGTTGCAGCGCATCCGACTGCGCATTGGAGTAGACGTTATAGAGCAGCGGATCGGCACGGGCCTCACTGACAATCTGATTGACGTCTTGTAAGAACTGCTCATGGCTGTGACCCATAACGTTTTGTACGTAGACCATAAAGCCCGAAGAACCGCCCATGCCGGAAATAGCCGCCGGTAAGGACATGCGCACCTCGGCATCAGCGTAGTTATCAAAGTACTTCTTGGCGCGGTCTAAGATCGCCTGGGCGCTGTTATGCGGGTCAGTACGCTCCTCCCATGGAATGAGCTTAATATTGGCACGGGCTGCCGTCTGGCCTTTCATGCTGCTACCAGCCGTACCTAAGGTCAGCAGGATGCCTTGAATGTTATCGACCTCGTGCTCTAAGAAGTAGTTTTCCACATCACGGCCGACCTTAGCAGTTTGGGCCATGGTGCTTGATGGGGGCAGGATGATACGCACCGAGAGCACGCCTTGATCTTCTGTTGGCAGGAAAGAGGTTGGGATCTTGGTAAAGAGCAATGCGGTGCTGCCGGTGATAGCGATAAAGCTCAGCACAATCAGGATTTTATGCCGCAGTAAGTAGTGGTTGAGGTATAAGTAGCCTGCATGCAGCGCATTAAAGCCCTTATCAAAGAGGCCCACCTTCTGAACGGCACTTACTGGCAGACGGCTGCGGTCTTTTAAGATGGTGGCACAAAGGGCTGGGGTAATGATCACCGCCACCATGATCGACATCAGCATGGCCACAACAATGGTGACCGAGAACTGGCGATAAATATTGCCCGTAGCTCCAGAGAAGAAGCTCATTGGGGTAAAGACCGCCGCAATGACCAAACCCACACCAAAGAGGGCAGAGGTGATCTCCTGCATCGACTTTACGGCCGCATCGTAAGGACTCACATGCTGCGTCACCATAATGCGGTTGATGTTTTCTACCACCACAATGGCATCGTCGACGAGCAGACCAATAGCCAACACCATGGCAAACATGGTGAGGGTATTAATGGAGTAGTCGCACAGATAGAGCGCCACTACCGTGGCAGAAAGCACGATAGGGACAGTGAGCGAAACGATTAAGGTTGAGCGGATATCGCGCAGGAAGATGAGAATCACCAAGGACACCAGCACCAAGGCCTCGACTAAGGTTTTACCCACCTCATAGAGGGAGGCGGTAATAAAAGGCACGGTGTCGTAAGGGATGGCGTAATCTAAGTTATTCGGGAACAGCGGGCGTAAACGCTCTAACTCGGTTTTGATACGCGCGGCCACATCGACAGCATTGGCGCCATCTGCCAAATTGATGTCGAGTGAGGCCATTGGGCTTTTATTGTAGTTACCAAAGTAGGTGTAAGAGTTACGGCCCATTTCGACACGCGCCACGTCTTTGAGGTAGACAGCGGCACCCTCAGGGGTAACCTTCACCAAGATGTTTTCAAAGCCCGCGATGTCCTCTAAGAGTTCACGGGACTTAATGGTGACGTTAATGGTCTGATTAGGCACCGATGGCAGGCCACCGATTTGACCTACAGAGATCTGGCGGTTTTGGTTCTCAATGGCGCTGACGACATCAGAGGGATTGAGCTTGTACTGAAAGAGGCGGTCTTGGTCGAGCCAAATACGCATTGCGTATTCAGAGCCTAAGACGGAGACGTCACCGACGCCACTTAGGCGGGAAATAGGATCTTGCACCACCGAGACGAGGAAGTCGGCAATTTCCTCTTGCGTCATCGAGTCGTTGGTGGTGTAGAAAGAAATGGTCTGTAAGGACTCGTCAGAGGTCTTACGCACGCGCAGACCGGAGCGCTGTACCTGATCAGGTAAGCGGCTGGTAATGGCGCTTAAGCGGTTTTGCACCTGCATTTGCGCCACGTCGACATCGATGTTGGTATCAAAGGAAAAGCGCAGGCGCACGGCGCCATCGGAGGTCGAGGTCGTAGAGAAGTAGAGGAGGCCATCAAGGCCAGTCATTTCTTGCTCAATGATCTGCGCCACTGAGTTTTCGACGGTTTGCGCCGAGGCACCAGAGTAGTTGGTGCTGATGCTAATCGATGGCGGCGCGACCTCAGGAAAGCGCGCGATTTTCATGCGCGGCAGGCAGATAGCACCGGCAATGATGATCATAATCGCGATCACCCATGCGGCTACAGGGCGGTCAATGAAGAATTTGCTGATCACCAAAAACCTCCATGGCCAGAATGTGCGGTGCTAAGAGGAACAAAGCAAGCACAAGAGAGTAGAGCCAAGGGCTCCATCAAGTAGTGCTTACACCAAAAGGATTACCACCTTTGAGATTAGGAAAGAGTGAGCTCATAAGTGACGGATGTAGTGGTGCGTGGGTGCAACGTGCCACCTCGAGATAAAACAAGCGAGCCTGGCCTATCTTGAGATTGGCATGCATGCATGCCTTAAATTCCGTCATTTATTAAGTCAGTCGTTCCTTAGGGCGTGGCTTTCAATCTCTGCTCGAGATGAGGCCGTGAGACGCTGTGGTCTCTTGCCACTGGCAAGAATACCAGAGGGAGTGACGCGAGTGGCGAGAGTGTCGTGACTCGCGAAAGTGGTGAAAGTGGTAGCCGTGCGATAGTGGCAGTGCATCTTAGAGCAGTAACACGGTGCAGAGTGAGCCTTACGGCGGAGTGGGGCTGGGTCAGAGGCACCATCCCTCAAGGAGAACCTCTTACCACCTACCACCGCCAAGAGCGGTCTGGAGCGCGAGCACTCCTTAAAGACCTTTAGGCAGGCGCGCTAGTGTCACCGCTAAACCAAACAGTGTGAGAGGTGAGAGTGAATCCTCAGGGTAGAACACTGCGGGTAGTGGCGGTGGTGCGTCCTCTAGCGTAGCTGTGCCTGACGGCAGAAGCTGCTTTACAGCAGAGTGTACCTTAAGGTGTAGACACTGCAGGGACATTAGCCGAGCTCTGTTCTAAGCCGGAGGCGCTTACTGTGGGGTTAACTACCGCCTGTACCGCAGCCTCTTGGCTCTGCGCTCGCTTTTGCTGCGCTACGGTCTCGATATCAGCAGTGGTGAGATCAATGCCATCACGATTGGTAACTTTGATCTTGGAGCCATGGTGCAGCACGGCATTACCGGAGATCACCACTTCCATGCTGGAATCGAGGCCAGCGACAATTTGCCAGCCGTCGTTATACAGCTGACCTAAGGTCACTGGCGTCTGCAACACGCGATCTTTTTCGACCGTAAACACAAAGGCACGGCCTTTTGGATCACGGGTTACCGCTTGCGCTGGTACGGTCATAACGTTTTGCGTCACACCACCGCTGATCTTACAGACTACCGCCATGCCAGGGAGCAGAATGTGGTCAGGGTTATCAAAGCTGGCGCGCATGGAGATAGAGCCCGAGCTCTCATCGACCAGTACCTCTGAGAGGCTTAACACACCTAAGCGCGAGTAGAGCGTGCCATCTTCAAAGTACAGCGCCACATCATAGGCGTGGTCACTTAAGTAGATGGTGCCGTCTAACAAGCCCTCTCGTAAGCGGCGCCACTCTAAAGCGCTCTGCTCCATGTCAACATAGACCTTATCAAGGTCGGTAATGGTAGCCAGTGGCTCACTTTGATTGGCGTTAACTAAGGCGCCACGGGTGATTTGTGAGGTGCCAATGATGCCGGAAATAGGGGCACGGACGGTGGTGTAGTTTAAAGAGATTTGTGCCTGATCAAGAGCGGCTTTATAGAGTTTTTCGTCAGCTACAGCCAGCTCATAGGCCAAAAGGGCATCGTCACGCTCTTTTTCTGAGGCGGAGCGGCGCTTGTACAGGGACTCAAAACGCTCGTAGTCCTTAGCGGCCATTTTGCGCTGCACGGTAGCGCGCTGATAAGAGGCGAGGGCGTGATCAAAGCTGGCTCTAAAAGGCGCAGGATCGATCTCGTAGAGGGGCGTGCCCTCCATTACCTGCGAGCCCTCTTCAAAGAGGCGGTTGAGGATAATGCCATCCACTTGCGGACGGACATCGGCACGGGTATAGGCACCGACACGACCGCTTAAGGTGTAGGAGCGCTCACGGTTCTTAAACTGCGGATGAATGGTGGTAACGGCGTACTCGACTTCGGCCAGCGAGGGCGTGGAAGCTACTTTTGCCTCTTGGTTGCAGGCACTTAAGAGCAGCACGCTGCTGCCTAGCAAGCCCCACCACAGAGGGCGTAAGGTGCGTGATTGAGAGCTAGCTGCGGTACCCGCATGAATGTTGTCGTGGCGGTCACTAGCCGCAGACTGGGTAGAGTGCGGTTGCGCTACCCTGCCATGCAGATGCAAGGTGCGCTGTAAGGTGGTGATAACAAGACGCAGCTTTGGTGACATGGCAAATTCCCCAGCAAGGTGTTCGTGCTGCCACTTACGAGCTCTCTTTTGTTGCGACCAGAGCACAAAGCTAAGTCATTACAGGGCAGTTATGACAAAAGAGGGCGCAGAGAAAGCTTTATTCTGCAGTAGAAGCGGCAAGAAGGCAGTGTAAGGTGTGACTGAGTGTGGTGGGTACGCTCTCCTTTGGGTGGCGTTTTTCTTTGGCGCAGAGTCTCTGGAGTTTCCTGTGTTGCTGGTACTACCAGAGGTGGTGGCAGCTGCTGACGCAGAGCACAGTGGACTGGTGCAGGCTATTGTAATTCTAACGCGGAGCTGGTGCTGAGGCTGCTTTACAGCAGGCAAAGCCTGCATGGCAGCAAGAGTGGTACAGCATCACATAAGGCATTAAGCTGCAAGCTTTTTGCCCCAATGGCCTATGTACGCTCTTTTGGGGGAGTGGTTGGGGCGGCTTTTGGTGCCAGACATCACAGGTGATTGCCAGCGCTGCTGCAAGCTCAGGGGCCGCAGCCTTTACTCCTAGAGGGACAAAAGGATAGCTTGCTCGCAAGGAAGCAATGGGATCCACCGCAAGCGGTGAGACAGTCGCTTTGCTGGCAGCTCTTGCTGCAATTGCAGCACTGGCTGGCAGCGGCTATTGCGGCTACTCTCAGCGTCATCTGTGTTTGGTGGAGACCACAAAGCAGCGTCCTTGCGATAAAGCAAGGGCCCATGTGCTGGCATTTGGGGTGACCACCTTGCAAAGAGTGCTACTCTCAAGGGGAAGTTGCTTGCGGTATGGCCGCTAAGTGCCAGCAGTAGCAGGAGCATTCTTGAGCGAGGCTGCCACCGAGCTTAAGCGAGCTTAAGGGCACGACTTCTCTGTGAGGGCAATCTGAGCACTCAGCAAGACTGCTTGAGCTGCTTGTGGGTGGTGTTTTAGGCGCAGCTACTGCTGCTTTTGCTATAGCTGCTAATAAAAAGGCCCTGCTTAGGACGGCAGAGCCTCGTATATTGCGCTTTACGTTCTCGTTTGTTTTTGCTTTTGCACTCGGAACGTAAAAGCAGCATAAGTCTACAGACTTAGGGTGTGCTTAGTAAAGTTATTTTTTGCGCAAAAGCTTGGATTTATGGGCTTTAGCTGGTGTTTTGCTATTACGCATGTGCATCTATTAGGGAGCACAGATTTGGTGCAACCAAGCCACGTTGGGGGCAGCTGGCAGGCACAATTAGGTGGTGCTACTAGAGCGCATACTGGACGGGGCGGCAGATGAGGGGTGGTAGGTATACGCGGTAAGGGCTGCTGGTAAGCAGCGCCATAAGCGCAGCAGAGAGGACGCCAGAGGAGGCGTCAAGTGAGGAGAGAGGGTGTGAGACAGCGACCTATGGGCGGCAGAGAAGCGCTGGGGCGCGGGAGCATACCCGCGAGCTTTAGCCCACCATTCTGTCAGGATTACTATATAGCGCTGAAAACAAAAGGGCGCTAAGCTCGTTGTGAGCTCAGCGCCCTATGGCGCGGTTAGTGAGCCAATCACAGCAACACGCGGCGCAGCCCTAACCATAAAGATGGTGCGAGCTACAATGGCGCTTTTCCCTGATGCCTCGGCCAGCACCGCTACGTGCTACTTCTTCGGGGGCTTAGAAATCTCGTTGGCGAACCACAGCAGTGGAATTAAGACGGCAAGAGTGCTAACTAAGAGAAAGATTGGAGCTGAACGGATCCTAGCAACACGCAGGCTGTAATACTGTCTGCTCTAAGGTGCCCTCAATGTACTTGGCAGCCGTGGCTATCAGCTTGAAGGCTATTAAGACATCTGTGGCCTCCGTATAAGCCACATCTTGCCAGGATCCGTTCAGCTCCGAAAGATTCCGCCTCCATCCATAGCTTACTCCTTGTGTTGACATCCTCCCCGCTCTTACGAGCGGGAATTCCTTCCGCATCAGAGTCCTTAACCGCACAAGCTCGCCAGCTTAGTTAAGGTGAGATTGCTCTCCTCTGATGTTCCGGCGGGTTCCTGTTATCGACTGAGCTTAAGCTTTATCAGACGAGTCCTTAGATCTTAGGCTTTAATCAGTTCGCTTTGGCAGCTCAACTACTTAGACTTTTTGGTCTGAGTTGAGTTGCCTCCAGGCCATCTGGGCATGCCCTGCCCTTCATGCTAATTGCTGATTAGCACTGGCCTTTAGCTCAACCACCTAAGACTGGGGCTTGAGCCTATACCCACAGATTCTGAGGAGAGCCCAAATTTCGTTATACCGAAATTTTGGTTCTAGTGTGCAATTCATGGGGTACTGCATTTGGGCTATGCTCAGAGTTTGTTGGATACCACAACGTAGCCTCATACAAACTCCGAAGCGAACCTGCTTGGCAGCACGTACCTTGAAGGCACTTCCTTGGCATGCCCACCATCCTTCTTACATGGCCCACCATGAATTGCACACTAGAACCGAAATCTTAGCGCCGCTTGACAAAATTGCCGTCTCTGCAGCAAAGCTTACAAAGCCATTCTGTGCTTAGGTTAGCATGCATGGCGCTGGCCCTGTGTTACAGGCGGCAGCCGCATCGAGAGGCTGCCGTCTTTGGCGTGTAGACGCAGCGGTAAATGGCGCTGGCATGATGCTGCGTGCCGCGGGTCGCGCTACACTGTACTGTACCGCATTTAGCAGTGCAGGGCAGGCTTAGCTTAGCTCAGCTGCGCTAAGGTGTCCTTTAGGATTTCATACACCTCTTGCGTGTGCTTAATGGAAACACACTCATCAGGCGAGTGAGGGCTGATTACCGTTGGGCCTAAAGAGATCATCTTCAAGTTTGGATTGGCGTTAGCAAAGTAGCCACACTCTAAGCCCGCATGGATCGAGGTGATCTTAGGATCGATGCCGCACTTTTGCTGATACTGCTGACGTAACAGCGCAATTAGTGGCGTATCCACAGGGGAAGTCCAGCCAAAGGAGCGACCAGTAAAGCCCACCTCGACGTTATCTAACAGCGAGCAGATGCAGTCGATCTTATCGATGACATCATCAAGGCCATAGTCGCTAAGCGAGCGAGGCAGCAGGGCGATGTTAATAGCATCGGCCTTGGTGCGCACCGTCGAGAGGTTGCAAGAGGTCTCAACTACGCCTGGATAGGTACTCGACATACGCAGCACGCCATTTGGCAGCGCACGTAAGAACGACAGCAGGTTCTGCGAGGAGGTATAGGACAGCGCCATTGGCTGTAATGGGCACTTGCCTAAAATGAGGTGCATGTCAGGATCGGTATCAGCGTATAAGTCCTGATAGCGCACCATGGCCGTGCGGGCAGCCTCCTTAAACTCATCTAAGGAGTTAAGAGGTACCGCCAGCTCAACATAGGCCGACGATGGAATGGAGTTACGGATTTCACCGCCGTGGAACTTCTGCACAAAGAAATCAGTGGTGTCAGCTACCTCGGCAAGCAGGCCACACATGATGTCGATAGCATTGCCGCGATTTAAGTGGATATCACAGCCGGAGTGGCCACCGCTTAAACCTGAGAGGTTAAGCATGATAGGCGCGCAATCGACCACCTTTACCATCTCAGGGATAAAGGTGATGTTGGTATTGATGGAACCGGCACAACCGACAAAGAGCTCGCCATGATCTTCTGAGTCGAGGTTGATGAGGTAGTCACCCTCTAAGTAGGAAGGATCGAGGTTTTGCGCACCTTTCATGGTGCTCTCTTCTTCCACCGTAAAGATCGCGGTCAGGGGGCCGTGCACTAAACTGTCATCTTCTAAGATGGACAGGATTAAAGCCGCACCGATACCATCGTCAGCACCTAAGGTGGTGTTGTCAGCGCAGATATAGGCACCATCACAGCGCTTTAAGAGCTCGGCTTTGGCCTCGGCGCTACCGTTTTCACGAATGAGGGGCGTGATGGGATCCTTGACGAAGTCGTGGGTAAAGCCATCACGTACCACTGGCACCATATCGATATGGGCCTGTAAGATCACTACAGGGCTGTTTTCGCGGCCTGCACTGGCTTTTTTCTTGATGATAACGTTACCGCAGTCCTCTAACTCGAACTCGAGCTTGTGCTGCTGGGCAAAAGTAATCAGGTACTTGGCCATGCCCCGCTCGTGCCCAGATGGATGGGGAATGTGGCAGAAGTTCTCGAAGTGTGCGAACACAGCTTGCGGAGCAAGATCTTTGATTTCCATGAAATACCAAACCTCGCGGCAGTGGTGAAGCGTGCGTTTTCTTTGGCGGGTGGGGCTTAGCGGGAAAAGCTGCTCTGATCTTGAGTAGCTTGCCGCGCGGTGTGCTTTTCTCTATCCCGTGGCTCTAAGGAGCAAGGCTATCATGAGAGCGCTGCTGACAGCAGAGCAGAAAAGACAGACACAGCGTGGTCATACTCGCTAGGCTAGACTCCAACACAAAGGCGACGCTTATGGCAGGCCACTGCCGTAAAAAGCGCGACGACATGCTGCGCTCGGTGCGCTCAGATTGCTAGGTGGTGACGGGGAGTAGCTCACAGGCCAAAGTCTTTGGCCTTTGGCTTTTGGCCTTTGGCCTGTAATGCCACTCTTTTGCGCCACCGTGCCCTGCGGCTCTTTGCGTAAAGAGGACAACGTAGGTAAAGCTACGTGCCGCTGAGGGCTTTGGGCGTAAAGCTGCAGCTTTGTTGTTGTCTGGCACCGTGAGCTCAGTTCGCCCTAAGAAACGGGGCATAAGCTTGAGCTTGAGGTGCGTGCGCCCTTGCTTTTTTGGTGCAAGAGCAAAGCTATTGCGGCCATTATACGCAAGTCACTCCTAAGTGCGGTATTACCGCGTGAAAACAGCGGCTATCTCTCTTGGTGCGCATAATTGCGGCGGTAGTACTTTTGGCATAGGATAGGGGCAGGAGCTGTCGTGTAGTAGGCCACGACAGTAGGGAGCACTCACAACAACGACAACACTGACATTAACTGCCGCAGACTACGCCTGAAGACTCGTGGGCAATAATGTAACTAGTAAGAGCAACCGCGTCCATGACATTAGGGTAGGCTGCTCTCTGGCGTTGGGCTGAAAGGCCGCAAAAAAGCCCTGTATGAGCCATTAGGCGCGATGTATTTTGTGGTGGAGATGGCAGTGCGTGATCAAGGAGCGTCTCTGTGCAAGTTAGCATGGCTGTGCGCTGTTAAGCATTAGGGCATTTTTGCCGAAATGTATTAGTAGACACGCTATGTTCTTGCAAGGATAGCTCAAGAATTGTGTACCCCTGTTGCTCTGATGGGCAAAGGGGGTAAGTGAGTGTGACGGAGTTAGGAGGACAGCAGTAATGTCGTTTTTATCTTATGGTGCCCGAAGGCTAAAAGCGGCGGTGCTCTTAATGGTCACTGTCATGTTTGCGGCCTTGATGTTGGGTGGTTGCGGCGTTAGCGATGACGAGTATGCTGGCACGTGGATGGGTATCGACGAGCTCGGCAATGGCAACAGCAAGATTTACCAGTACACCATTACCCCTGATGATAGCGGCTATGGCTATATGATTGAGGTCGTGCAGTCCGACTACACGGTTAACATTAATCACTCACAAGCACGCTGGCGCTCGACGTCTCCGCACTACTTTAATGCGCAGATGAACGCCAATGGTGATCTGGTTTCGGATATTGGTGTGATTAGAGCCGACCCAGCCAACTTCCGCTTAATCTACGGCAACATTTATCTGGTGCGTAAGGCCAAGAACACGGAGGTGAAGCTCAAGTACGTAGCCCGCCGTGAGATTGAGTCGATGTACCCAGGCATTATGATTGCGGACTAAGGTGGCTAAGCCCCAACGCACAAAAGAGTCAAACGAGAAAAGGTAGCTGCGGCTACCTTTTTCTTTGGTGCTGCGGCAGCAGCGCAAAGGTTCTTCCCCGCCCAGACGTTGTTCTCCCCACAGTCTATGGCGGTGGTGTCGCTAATGTTTCACGGGACGCCAGTGCAGCTGCCTAGTAAAAGCACAGCTGTGAGCAGTCAGCGCTCCCCAGCGTGACTACCGCGAGTGAGCTGTTGCAGGGACTGGCCTGCTTTGCTCGGCGTTAACGCTTGCTCTTGCTGTAGGGATTAGGGGATACTGCGGCCGGTAAATGCCCTCAGGTTCATGTTAGGTTGGTAGGGTAGTAGGGGCGGGGCAGAGCTCGTTAGCAGCGCATTTGAGCGCAGGCAAAGAGCGTAGAGCACGAGAGCGCCAGTTGATGATGCTTGTGTGAAAAGCGTGGTGCCGAGCAGAGTGAGTGCGATGTCGCGTGACGCGACGCGCTATAGCGGTGCTGCGCAGTTGGCAGCTAACAAGCGACGTAGAGGCAAGCTCAAGGAGGAGGCTGCGAAGAAAGGAGAAAGATAGAGGGGGGCAGCTGGAAGAGGTAACAGAGAGCTGGTGGCAAGTGAGCGCGCAAAAAAACGAGGAGACTGCTAACGCAGCCTCCTTAGCTTGTAAGCAATTCAACGCAACTATCTGCTTAAGTTACTGCTCACAGCAGATAGCGAGCACTGACGCACTAACGCGCGTCAAGCTTAGGCCTCGTCATCGCGGAAGATGTCGTCGATGTTGAAAGGAGCCTTTGGCAGGTTTGGACGGGTCACTAAATCCACCGCCGATGGATCTTGTGGCGCAGCCATCATCTCGGCTTCAGCTCCACGACGCGCGTTGCTAGAGGCGGCCATTGCTGCTGCCTCGTCAGCAGTGCGACGACGCTTCGATTGCTTTGGGATAAACACCAAGCGTTGTGGGCCATCAGTACGATACACCGAGAAACGCTTGAGGCTTGGGTACTGCTTGATGAATTCGTCGTAGAACTCAATCAAACCATACTTGTCCTTGCCTTGAACACGCCCCACCGAGGTCGAACGAATGCGCACCGAGCGCTTCTTTAAGCTGTCCCACTTGTTCTTGTAGGTGCAGACGTAGTAGCCACGGTTAGCATCGCCGTTGGCGATCAGCGGTGGCAAATTAGGAATTTTTGGTTGGTTGTCTTGAGTCATAGCACCATCCCAATGAGGGGGTATTTTGGGTATAAAACTCAAAAGAGCCTTACACCACACCCTGTGAGAACTTCGCCTGTTCCAGTATCATTGGCCGCAAATGCCGGTCAACACTATCTGTTGGCAATGAACTACCGCAGACTTACGTTTGCGGTTTCACAGTGCTCACTCTGCTTTTACACAGTGTTAACACTGCTTTTTTCTAGTAGCGAGCCGCTATCAGATCTTATGATGTAGATTGCGGATCAGCCGCTTACATCCCTACGCTTACGCATAGGGAATTACGCGGCTTCGTTAATGTGACCGCATAGATGTGCTGTGCACATATTTATCAGCGTCATCTGGCGCCAAAACTTTAATCGGCCTTACCTTACGGTCGCGGTAAGCGCCTTACGATAGCTTTGCCAAAAGGCGTAGTGGCCTTCCTTGTCTCAGGGCAAAGGTATCTAAAAAATCCAGTCACCGCTTGTAGGCAAACGTTGCGCAAAAGGACGTTTACTGCTGACTTACTTGTGTGCTTACCTTGCTTGCGAGTGCTCCGGTAAGAGCTTTAAGTAGACTCCCGCTGAGCTGAGGAGTTAGAACGCAATGTGGTGTGTACGTGGGAAAAGCAAAGACAAGCTGAGGATTGGTTTCTCTTTGCTGCAAGTAGATGGCGGTAGAAACGTGTGCAGGTGAGCTTTTGCCTATAGGGTGGTAGAGAGACTGTGACTGAGAGCAAACCCCGTATTTTAGGGGACTGTATGCTGCTGCCAAGGAGTCACTCTAACAATACCGATGCAAAGAGCAAGAAATGTGCACTACTGCCTTTGCGCCCAAAGACAAAATTTTGTTAGCGCATGTTAATGGTGCAGGGCAGGCACGCTCTCACAGAGCTGTGGATGTATATCCCAGCCGTGAACCGCGCCGATGGTGCGACATTCTGAAGCGGTTACGGCTCTCGTGCGCTCCTGCCAAACCCCGTTCAAAAACCAGCAGGAAGCACGTTACTTAGCCCTATTGTAGGCTATAAATACAACAACACTCAAGCAGTGAAATGAATTTGTGCGACATATGTTCCAAGTGGCAAGTTTTCGGCGGAAGTGTAGTCGTAACAAGGATTGCTCGTGTTACAGGGTGGCAAGAAAAGGTGCAGTTGGTGACAAACACTGCGTCAGTCAAGATCACTTGAGTATGGTGCTAGGTTGTGGTTAGCAATGGGGAGGAATTTATTGCAGGGCCGTCTTGTCAGCGTAACGGGGTGTACACGTTAACGGGGGACAGACAGTGGCGGTGCGCAGGTGGTGTGAAGAAGCAAAAGCGCCTTACAGGGGCTTTACAGTGACCGCCTTGGGGGAGAAGCTAAGAGCGCAAGAAAAGGCAAGCAAGAGCAAGAAATGTGGAAAAAGATGGGTACTGAGGCATACCGGGGAACCTAAGAAGTACAAGAGATCAGCGAAGAATTGCATAACATCTTCCCTCAGGGTGATTATGGGCAAAACCAGCTGGTAAGCGCTATATCTGTTACTGGCAGCACAAATCACCAAGAGGGCATTGCTGCGCACCAAGAGCACCATCAAGCCATGGTGGGCTTAAGTTCGTGGGTTTGGGACTTGGGGAAGCGGCGGAGCAAGTGCGATCATGGGCGCGATAGGGAGAGCGGCGCGTGCTGCGCGTCTTTGCTGAGGAAAGACTGACTTAAGAGCAACCATGTGTGCTGCTTCTTCGGGTAGGCTGCGGCTCCTGCGCAGAATAAGGCTCATCTGCACCATTCATCTTACGGTGGGGTACGTACCAGCACTTAGCCTTGAGCCGTCACTTATGAGATCGCTTGTTCCTTAGCTCAGCTTGCCTCTAAAGAGCCAAATAGACAGGCTCAGCGTCACCATGCCTAAGCCCAGTAACGGCAGCATGAGGTGTGAGACCTCCCATAGCGTCTGCCCCTCAAGGTAAATGCGCTTTACCGCCTCATAGCCATAGCGCATTGGATTGAGCAGGGATAAGTACTGGGTTGCGGTAGGCATGGCGCTAATCGGCGTAATCATGCCCGAGAGGATGATAAAAGGCAGCACCAGCACAAAGGCCATAACCTGCGATTGCTGCGAGGTCGAGGCAATAGCCGAAATGGCTAAGCCTAAGCCCACGGTACTGAGGCTAAAGATAGCAATGACAATGAGGAGCGCCCCAAAGTTTCCTAAGAAAGGAATCTCAAACCACAGCATGCAAATCAAAAAGAGGACGAGACCTTGGCAGATCGCAATTACGGTCGGCACTACCGCCTTACTGATGAGAATCTCCACTGGTGTGAGCGGCGCCATTAGCATCATATCGAAGGTGCCCTCTTCACGCTCACGTGATACTGACAGTGACGAGAGCATCAGCACCTGAATCATGGAGAGCGCGAGGATCATACCCGTCATAATGGTGTAGCGCGTCAGATTGTTGCTGTTGTAGAGATAGCGGTACTCAATATTGATATTACGGCTAAGCGCACCAGCTTGCGCTTGGGCTTCTTGGTTGAGCTCACTGACAATAGTCTGCACATAGCCTAAAGCGGTGTTGGCCGAGGCGGTATTACGAGCATCAGTAGCCACAAAGAGAATATGGTCACGCGGGAAATTGGCGCTGATATAGAGCCCTAACAAAGCCTCACCACGATCGAGGCTCTGCCGATAGCACGGCTCATCAGTACACATCCTGACAAGGTCAAAAGACGGATTGTACTGGAGCTTTTGCACAATCTCGGTGGCAGTGGCGTCGTAGCTGTCCTGAAACACCACATAAGGGACGTGCTCTAAGTTAAAGGTCGCACCATAACCAAAGAGGATCGACTGCAAAATGAGCGGCAGAAACAGAATACGGCGCGTGCCCTTATCGACTACGGTGACGATAAGCTCCTTTTGGATCATTGCCAATAAGCGCGTGAGCACAGTACGCACGGAGAGGGAGTCGTGCGCGTCGTGCGCGGTGGTCTGATCATGTTTGCCATTAGCCATGGTGATACCCAAAAGAGTTGCAGGCCTTTGTCTTTGCCGTGCAGTGCAATACATTGCGCTGCAATGCAGTGCTGCACAGTGCTGCGCTGTGCGGGCAGTGAGGGAGGTGGGCTACGTTACAGGCGGTAGTGGTGGCTTGAGAGACGCCCGCTTAAAGTGCCGCTTTAGCAGCCTATAGCAGAGGACATGCAGCAAGAGCGCAAAGCCCGCTAAAATCAGCAGATTGCGCAGCAAGATGTCAGTACTGCCACCTGAGAGCAGGCAGATTTTGGCGGAGTTAACCGCGTAAGTTGGGGGCAGCATGTAGGCAATGTAGGAAATCGCCGCCGGAATGGAGCGCAGATCAAAGACAGCGCCCGAGAGCAGAATCGACGGTAAGAAGCTCACTATAATGGCGTACTGCGTCGAGAGAAATTGGTTCTGCGTGCCTACGGATAAGCACAGTGCCAGCATCACAATGGCGTAGAGATAGACCATTATGGTGAGGATAAAGAGCAGGGCACTGCCGCGAAATGGCAGCTCGTAAAAGATAAGCGCAAAGAGAATGGCACAGCTGGAGCCTAACAGGGAGAGTCCGTAGTACGCTAAAAACTTGGAGATGAGGATCTCTCCTGCGGTGACATTGGTGGCCTTTAGGCCAATGAGCGTGCCGCGCTCAAATTCACGCGCAATCACAATGGATGACATAAAGGCGCTCATGAGGGTAATGGCACTAATGAGCTGGCCTGCCATGAGGTACCACGTGGACTCGTTGGCCTCGTTAAACCAGTTGCGGGTGGTAATGCTAATCGGCTTATAGGCTGCGGCACTGCTGCTGATGCTGGAGCTTGCAGTCGCACTAGTGCCTGCACTGAGAGCACTGAGCGAGGCACTACTGGTGCTGCCCATACTGCTCCCCACAGTGGCGCTGTTGGTACTGTAAGCGGCGCCGGTGCTGGCACTAATGGCGGCAGTGGTGATGTTGGTGGCAGAAGCAGTGGACGTATCCTGTGCGCTGCTAAAGGCCATGGATGGAGACGCTGCTAAAGCTTGCATGGTGCTGGTACTGGTGCTGGCACCGATGCTGGCGCTGGTAGTGCTGTTATCATCCATTGTTAACACCGCACTGCTCTCTTGAGCGGCCATCACATTAATGGCGGGCGCAAAGTTGAGGTAGCTTACTTGGCGATTGAGGCCCTCTAAGGACACCGAGGAGCTGAGCACACTCTCGATAAAGGAACGCGCTTGCGTGGCTAAAACAGAGTTAGAGCCATTGAGCACGATCATGACCTGAATCTCGCGGTGATAAATAGACTGCGCCAGATTGTTAGGTAAGAGCACGTAAGCATCGATCTCATGCGTGCGCATCAGCTCTTGGGCATCTAAAGCGTTATTGACCTGATAGAGGTTAAGGTACGGGGAGCCGGAGAAGGCAAATGCGATCTCCTTGCTGACCACATCCTCCATATGAGGGCTGACTAAGGCCACGGATACAGGCTTGACATCGAGGCGTAAGCCTGTGCCGTAGAGCAGCACTAAGAGAATGGGCAGGATAAAGGCAACGACCAGCACCGACTTATCGGCGAGGATTTGCTGCACTTCTTTGCGCAGCAAAGAGAGCACGTGTGTTTGTGATGCCATGCGAGCCTCCTTGTGCTACTTTTGCTGGTGCCGCCGCTGCTGCACACACGCCACAAAGGCTTCCTCAATGGAAATACGGCTGTGATCGGGGCGGGTGCAAATCTCATCTGGGGTGCCCAAGATAAGGATTTTGCCCTGATCCTGAATTAAGAAGCGGTCGCAATACTCCGCTTCTTCCATAAAGTGCGTGGTGACAATAATGGTGGTGCCTTGCTCGGCTAAGGACGCAATCATCTGCCAAAAGGCACGACGTGAGGATGGATCAGCGCCTGACGTCGCCTCATCCAAAAAGAGAATCTGAGGGCGGTGAATTAAGGCACAGGCCATGGACAAAGAGCGCTGCACACCAAAGGGCAGATTGGCCGCCATCTCATGGAGAAAGGGGGTAAGGCCAAAGACCGAGCACATATGTGCCATGCGCTCCTCTAGGAGTTCACCAGAGAGGCCGTAGCTCTTACCAAAGTATTGCAGGTTTTGCTCAAGCGTCAGCTTGCGGTAAAGGCAAAACTTTTGGGCAACGTAGCCAATGGTGGCGCGCACAGAGCTTTTGGCGTGGGCTAAGGACAGGCCGTTAATGAGAATGCTGCCCGAGCTGGGATTAAGGAGAGCACAGATCATTCTAAAGGTGGTGGTCTTACCAGCGCCATTAGGCCCTAAGAGACCAAAGATCTCTCCTTGATAGACCTCAAAGGTCGAGTCGTGTACCGCCGTAAAGTCACCAAACTGCTTGCGGATGTCTTTGACCTTGATGACAGCTTCTTCTGGAGCGGCGTAAGCAGCGGCAGTGGCTTTGGCATTAGCTGCTGTAGTGGTAGCTGCAGTTCTATTGGCAGTGTCAGTAGAGTTGCTCGCTGTGGCCTTGCTGGCAGCAGTGTCTGTTGCTGTTGTTGCTGTTGCCTCTGGCGCCTCTGGAGACGTGCTCTTGCCTAAGAGCTCAGTAAAGCCTTGCTGGGCATGAAAAGACCCAGTGAGGTTAATGTAAGCGTCCTCCAGAATCGGCTCACGTGCTGTCAGCTGCACATCACCTCGCTGCAGCGTAAAGCCACAAGCGGTGAGCAGGCGCTCTACCTCGGCTTGTACTGCGCTGGCAGTGCAGTCCGGATCAGTTAAGAGGTCGATACGCCCCATACGCGGGCAGACGTCACGCAGCAGCTGACACTGACTCTTATGAATCATGAGCTTACGCGCCAGCTCTTGATATGACCACTTGTCACTGAGAGTAAGTGCCCAGCACTGAGAGCGCACTTGCTCTTTGAGCGTTTGCGCTGAACCGTGGTAGATGATCTGGCCTTCTTTGATAAAGACGGTGTGATCGCTGCGCTCGGCCTCTTCTAAGTAGAGTGAAGAAAAGATGCAGTAGGAGTGAGTACGCTGTAAGTACTGCTCGATAATGGCCCAGAGCTCGCGACGGGAAATAGGGTCGACTCCTACAGTAGGCTCATCTAACAGCAGCAATTGCGGCTGTGCACTGAGGGCGCAAGTAAGTGCCAGCTTCTGCTTCATACCGCCAGAGAGGGCTCCGGCACGATAGTCCTTAAAAGCGATCAGGCCGACTTGCGTCAGTAGTTGCTCCAAATACTCCTGCAATTGCTGTGTGTTGGTGTCCGCAGGGGAGGCCACAGGGCGTGACAGGCGAAAGAACTGACGCAGACGCTGCCAGAGAGATGGTGCCGCAGCAGCTACAGCATGAGCAGATGCAGGCGCAGTTGTTTGTGGCTTTGCCGCTGTCGCAGCCGCTGTTTCCGGTGGTGATGGTGGTGATGTGGTGCTGGTTACCGCTGGGGTTGGTGGTGCTGGAGATTCTGTGCTTTCACCTGTAGCAGTGCTGTGTAGCAGCGCGGTGAGCTTTTCCACACGTAAATCACGCAGCTGTGAAAAGAGCAGCAGGTTCTCCCAGACGCTGACGTCCTCATATAGTCCCAGTGTCTGCGACATATACCCAATCAGCGGCGCGGCGTCAGCACTCTCAGGGCCGTGCAGATATAGGGTGTAGGTGCCCGCATCGTGCTCCATCAGGCCAGCAAGGATCTTTAAGAGGGTAGACTTGCCCGAGCCGTCAGGGCCAATAAGGGCCACTAAGTGCTGGTCAGCTTGCAGCTCTAAGTTAAGTGCTTGCAGGGCCGTGATCACATGGCCATTGTCATTAGTAAAGCTCTTGGTGACGTCAGTAAGTTGCAGCCAGCAGCTGTTGCTGCAGCCGCCACTTACAGGGCTCTGCTGTGCAGTGGTGGAGGCGGGTGGTTGTGCTGTGGTGGGTAGTGATGAAGCCAAAGCAACCTCCTTACGTCAGAGGCCAAACTCTAAAACAAGACTGGTAGGGGTAGCCCCTACCACAAAGGGCTAAACCCAGCCTACTGAGCAATTTATCATGCCGCACGCTGCATGCGGCTCACTGCATGCGCACGCGGCGCTCTACTTTGCAGCCTGCTTAGGAACGATTTACTTAAGAGCTGACGGACTTTAGGGTAAGCATGGTGCTCCGTCCTCAGGTAGGCTTAGACTCACCTGCACCACGCATCTCGAGGTGTGTATTTGCCATCACTCATTCCTTAGGAGGTGGCACTGTTAGCAGTAGACGTGTTATCTGACGGAGCTGTGGTAGTTGTTGCTGCGTTGATGGTGCTGGTGGCGGCACTTGCTGGGCGCTTCAGCTGCTCAGAGCTGTGGTCAGGAGCAGTGCCCGTAAGGTAAACCGTGATGGCCTCACCAAAGCGTAAGAGGTGCTCATAATCCTTTACTTCGACGCGCACCTCATAAATGAGGTCGGCACGTAAATCCTCTGTTTGTACGCTCTTAGGGGTAAACATGGCGGTAGGGCTGATAAAAGAGACCATACCCTTAAGCGGCGCGTGATAAGGCACCTCGACACTGACCTCTTGGCCGACCTTAACAAGCTGCAATTGCGCTGGGCTTAAGTAGATGCGGATACGCTTGTTATCCTCATCGGTAAGCGCAAAGATGGTTTCACCGGCACCAACATAATCGGACAGTTCGTGGGTACGGGTACGCACGGTGCCATTAAAAGGCGCCACGATAACGCTCTGGGTGGTGACTTGGTAGTTGAGGTAGGACAGCTGCGCTTGGCAGGCACTAACGCGGGCGCTTTGCGAGCGAATGATCTCGTCGCGATAGCCGCGCTCGATTAAAGCTAATTGCGCTTGGGCCTCAGCAAGGCTGGCTTGTGCTTGCTGGTATTGCGCGCGAGCGCTGTCGTAGTCCTGCTGCGAAATGGACTTGCTCTTAAGCAGTGAGGCATTACGCTCGTAGGTAATGGCAGCTAGATCGACGTTTGATTGGGCTTTGTTGACAGCTGCTTTAGCGCTTTCTTTTTCCTCTGGCAGGTAGCCATTTTGGTATTGGGTGAGGAGCGCTTGCTCAGCTTCGCACTGGGCAAATTGGATGCGCAATTGGTGGCTTAAGCTCTGGTCGTCCAAGGCCGCGAGGATATCGCCCTTACGCACTTGCGCGCCCTCATCGACATTAAGCCGCACGATCTTACCGGCACGCTCAAAGGAGAGGAGGCTGTCTTGGATGTCGACATTACCATGGGCTTTGGTGGGGTCTAAGTCTTGGTGAAAGAACAAGGCATAGACAAAGGCCATAACGACAATGAGCACCACGGCGAGCGCGAGAGCGATTTTGCGCATGTTGGTTTGTCCTCTGCTGCGACGAAAAGCGGGAAAGCGAAAAAGCTGAGAAAAGGCGATCGGTAAGGCTAGCGACAAGCGCTCTTACAGCGTGAAAACAAGCAAAATTAGCGCTCACAAGGCTAAGCTGGTAGATATGGGTAAAGGCTGGTGCAGAGCCATGGAGCTACAGATCACTTGTGTTGCAGTAGTGGAGGATCTTGAGGAAAAGAGCTGCGCAGCAAGGAGAGAAAAAGAAGCAGCAACATCATGTTGCAGGTGTAGGGGCTCTAAGCTAAGACTAACTTTGAGCACAGGCACAGCACAGCTAAGCGCCTGAGGGGATCTTAAGACGCCTTATGGTGCCTTTATCTCGAGGGGGAGAGCGTGATAGTCCCTATCAGGGTAGGGTAGGTTAGAACAGCGTTGAGCGCTTACCTCGTAGTAATGGTGGTTGTGTTTGTGGTTATGATGCTGGCTGCCTGTAAGCCCAGCCACCCATAACCACCACGCAGAGGTTGTGGTGACCCCTTGCCTGCATGCACGTTGCGCAGAGTGGGCTGCTCAAGGTGCTGAGGCTCAAGGGTCTATGGTAGTACCTCTGCGTATGGCCATACCCTTGAGTATGGCTATACCCCATGAGAGCGGACGCATGTGCCATTGCAGCTTTGTACCTCATGGGGGCTTTGTGGCTCCACACCTGACACCGCCTTGATCGCAAGGGTAAAGCTCAGGTGACGTCATTCCTCTGCGTTATGGCGTGCTGCCTGTGGCGATGACGGCTGCCTCTAAACCAGCAGTGAGGTGATGGAGTTCATAATGGTGATGAAAGCCAGCGAGGAGATAATGGCAATGGTGTTGAGGTCAGCTGATTCCTCGGCCTGCTCAGGAATAGCACGCATGGTCATAATGGGCGCGATCGAGGTCATTGGGGCCATGAGAATGATCATGACAATGATGCGCACCTCAGCTGGCAGTGGTACAAAGAACCACACCGCTACCGCCATTACCGCGCAGGTGATATAGCGCACCAACCATGCTTTCATCACCAGCTTGCATTGCTCCCACGTAATGTTAAAGCTCAAAGCGACGCCGATGATCATGAAGCACAGCAAGGTGTTAGCCGAGCCAATGGTCTTAAATGGCACTAAAGCTTGCTCAGGAATGGTAAGACCTAAAGCCGAGAGCACGATGACAAAGGCGTAAACGTAGAACGGCAGTGACTTCGACATCTCCTTTAAGATGGTCTTGATGCCGACTGGCTCGTTAGGGAAGTACTTGCGGTTGAAGAAGAGCGCGATAGAGTAAGAGCCACCGAAGCAGAAGAGGGCGTTAACCACATCGAACATGCACAGCGCCAAGAACGCTTTTGGGCTCATGGTGTGCTGCATAAAAGGGATCACAAAGTTGCCAATGTTAAAGCAGGTGGTATTGAGCATGTTGAACATGCGCTGCTTGGGTTGGCTGGATGTGAGAAAGGCAACGATCAACAGGATACAGTTAGCCAGAGCCGAGAGGGCGATCACTCCCAGTAGCGAGACGTCGAAGCTGATGCCGTTAGCGGAGGTGAGAATGGCGCAGGGCAGCGTTAGGTACATCACCACGTAGGCGATGCGCTTAGCGGTCTCGACATTAAGGAGACGGATGCGCTTGAAGAAGTAAGCAACGATGATGATGAGCAGTACGCTAAAGGCGTTTAAGAGGGCATCATTCATGGCGAAACGACGGCGTTGGGGCGGAATAAGGAGAGGTTAGCTAAGTCTCAGTGGTAAAGCAGAGAGGAGGGGCTCAGATCGCGTCAGGGCTTCAGCGCTGTACTGCAGCAAAGGTGTGTGGTGGAGAACAGGGGGAAGGACAACGCCGCGCTATTATAGGCAGCTATGAGGGTGATGACGCAGGCAGGAAAAGAAGCTCTGTTTTGGTGCAAACAAGGATGGCAAGCGGCGGGATGCACAGAAATGAAAAGGCCTGCGTGAAGCAGGCCTCTGACTAGAAGAGCTAAAGCTCTTTGGTGATAGCTCAAGATTGAGCTGAGATTATCCGCTTAGGCTGCCGCAGGACTTAACGCTACTTGCCGCGTTAAGGCATTACGGTGCATTGGCCGTAGTGGCTACTCTTGCGTGTGCGCAGCTTTTTGCTCGTGGGTTACGGTCTTACGATTTAAGACAAAGAGGTCGGCGTTAATAAAGTCCACGATCTCTTCACAGGTGTTACCCACTAAGGCTGCACCGACGCCCGAGCGGCCCACCGAGGCGATAAATACGGTATTGGCATTGAGCTTCTGGCAAAGCTTTGGCAGCACGTCATCTGGCATGCCCTCAGCAATGTGGCAGTGGCTCTCAGGGATGTGGTGGAGCTTAGCAAAGTCCATGATGCGGCGCTTGTGCTCAGCCAAGATGCTCTCGGCGTAAAGCTCTGGAGCGTAGTTTGGTACCTCCAGCATCACCGTTGGCAGCACCACAGGAGCGGAGTTTACAAGGTGAATTGGGGTCTTGGTAATGGTGGAGAGCATTTGCGCCTCACGTAAGAGCAGCACGTTCATGAGCTGCTTTTCCGTAGAGGTAAAGTCCACCGCCACCACAATGGAGCTGTCCCCAGTCCATGGGTGGTCTTTAGCGATTACCACTGGCAGCACGGCATGGCGGAGCAGATTCCAATCATGTGGCGTAAAGATAATGGAATCTAAGATGCCGTGGTGGTTAGCGCCCTTGATGAGCAAGTCGTAGATGCCAGAGTTGGCCTCTTCCAGCATGCCGTCGGAGATGTCAGAGACCCACTTGAGCTTAGGGACAATCTTGACCCCCTTGTCCTTGACGTCAGGATGTAAGGCCAGCGTCTCGGCAATGAGCTTGTTGAGTTCAGCTTGCGTGGCTTCTTCGGCATCATTGTGGGTGGCCAGTTCTGTTTTCTTGCCTAAGAAGCGAATTTCGTTGGTGAAATTGTAGATCAGGCGTAAGGCCGTGATCGTGACCTTAGGGTTGAAACGTGCGATTTGAATGGCGCGCTCGAGGGCCAGCTGTTTGTCTTTCTTCGGCTCGATGATGACGAGGATGTTATTGTACTGTCGCATGCTGCGCTCCTTAGCCTAATGGCACTTTGTAGCCGTGCGCTCAAATCTTAGCGGTAGGCCAGATAGGGTGCCATGATTTGAGGTGGCTTATTTCTATTGTATGCAATGAGCGCCAAGATGGGGGTTTTGCAGTTTCAATTCTGGGTATCTGTCACATTATGCGGTGCAGAGTTTTGGGATTTGTGCTGATTATGGCCCTTTAAGAGGGGCTTAGCAGCGGCACCATGTGGTGAGCGCAACCACAACCACCAACACTCCTATCAGGTTGGTCACGGCAAACGCTATCACCTTGCTCCCCTGCATGATTGCAGGGGAGATGCTGCTTTTGGCAGCCACCACACTCAGAGGAGAGGCTGTCTGTGCGGGCTGGGTGGTCGTCTGGCGCCGTGCTTACATCTTAATGTCGCGCGGGCGGATACCCAGTAAGAGACAGCACACAAAAAAGACCACAGCACCACCACAGATTAAAGCCGCCAGATAAAAGATCGAGACCAGCGTCGTCATCTGTGCCCACTGACTAAAGTCAGGTGAGCAATAGCGCACAGCCACAGCCATAACGATACCGGAGAGCAGTGCCTTGGCGATAAAGAAGAGGGCCTTTTTGCTAATACGGTAGATGTTGCGCTTATAGAGCAGGTACAACAGCTGACCAGCATTAACAAAAGCAGCTAAGGCCGTCGACAGGGCCAAGCCCACGTAGTCTAAAGGCCACACTAAGATGAGGTTAAAGACGATGTTAGCCACAATTGCCACAATCGAGCAGCGCACAGGCGTCTTTGTGTCTTGAATCGCCGCAAAGCCCTGCACTAGCACACGTACCAGCATAATGGCGCATAAGCCTGATACTGAGGCTAAGAGCGAGTGCGAACTTAAGATCACATTCTCCTCAGTAAAGGCGCCACGCATAAAGATCACACGCAGAATCGGCTCACGTAAGGCAATGATGCCTAAAGCGGACGGGATGCCTAAGAGCAGTACTAAGCGCACGCCCCAATCAAGGGTTTTTTCGTAGGCCTCATGCTGGGTTTTGATGTCGACGCGGGAGAGCGCTGGCAGGATCACCGTAGAGATTGCCACCGCAAAGATGCCAATAGGGAACTCCAGTAAGCGATCGGAGTAGTAGAGGTAGGAAATCGAGCCTGTGGCAAGGAACGAGGCTAAGACGGTATTGACCAGTAAGTTCAGCTGGCTTGCTGACACACCAAAGAGTGCTGGGATCATTAAGGTGCGGATACGCTTGACACCTGGATGTGACCAGCCCCAGCGCGGGCGTACTAACAGGCCTAAGCGCCAGACAAAAGGCAGCTGAAAGATCAGCTGTACCACACCACCAACGACCATACCGATGGCTAGAATCTCGTTAGGGTCAGAGAAATGAGGCGCCACAAAGTAGGCTGTAGCGATCATGACCACATTGAGCAAGCACGGAGTAATAGCCGGAACGGCAAAGCTACCATGGACGTTTAAGACCGAGCTGCACAGAGCAGTGAGGGTGATAAAGAAGAGGTAAGGGAAGGTGATCTCTAATAGGTAGCTTGCCTGCGTAAACTTTGCGGCATCAGGCTCATTGTTTAAGTAAGCCTCGAACCAGCCCCAGCCAAAGATGGCGGTGACCACAGGGGAGGCCAGCATACCTAAGAGGGAGATAGCAAAGACAATGGTGCCTAAGGTACCAGCACTCTTTGCGATCAGCTCCCGCAGGGCCTGTGAGCTTTCTTCTTTGGAGCACTTGGTAAGGACAGGGACAAAGGACTGCGCAAAGGCGCCCTCGGCAAAGAGGCGGCGGAAGAAGTTAGGAATGCGGTTGGCAAAGAAGAAGACGTCAGCCATAAGTCCTGCTCCTAAGAGCTGGGCAATGGCGATGTCGCGGAACATGCCAAGGATACGCGAGAGGAAGGTGGCACCGGCGGTGATCATACCGGAGCGTAGCAGGCGTGACTTTTTGACAACAGCAGTTTGTGCAGATTGTGGTTGTGGCGAGGACGACGGCATAGCAAGACAGCAGCAAGCAAGCTGGCAGACAGACAGACAGAACAAAGCTGAGTGACAGCAGAAACAGAGGCGGGAGATGCTGCTGGACTCGGTGACGGCGCCTATCTTAGCGCTTTAGGGGTTAAAGCTTAAGAGCTGCTACCTTAAGGCAGAGGCGGTATCGGGACAGACATACTCACCTGCGGGGCTTAGTAGGTTCTGTCGTACCGCAAGGACATGAGGTGGACATCCTTTACTTTTAGTGGAGCTGCTAGAGGAAGGAGGAGAGATAGAGAGCGTGTGTTACGAGATAGAGAGTGTGTGCTCGGGTAAAGGATTACGCCTCGGTGTAAGGCGTTGTAAGGGGAGCGCAGCCGCTTGCCACAATGCCAACTTTAGGTAACCTCAAATCGCTTGACGACGCCTTATCTCAAGAGTAGCGACTCAGCAAAGACCTACTCTCAGGGTAAAACACCTGATTGTAGGCAGTTACCTCCTTTAAGATTTGCTTTTTGGGATACTCACGTGCCAACGCAAAGGCAGCTGCTGGTTGTTTGTGGTAGTGGGATGGCTGCGTGGTGGTAGCCACCATTACCACCACCATTACTTTGTATCCTTGGTTCCTTGTAGTGATTAACCTAAGGACGTGTCGAGCACCATCATGAGCACAAAGCCCACCAGCACAGAGATCGTACCCAGATCAGAGTGCTCACCTAATTGCGCCTCTGGAATCAGTTCTTCTACTACCACGTAAATCATGGCACCAGCAGCAAAAGAGAGCAGCCATGGCATCAGCGGGATAAAGAACGAGGCTAAGTACACCACAATGATTGCGGCTACAGGCTCAACAAAACCAGAGAACGCACCAAAGAGAAATGCCTTAAAGCGGGAGGCGCCATTAGCATGCATTGGCAGCGTGACGGCGGTGCCTTCAGGGACGTTTTGGATACCCATACCTACAGCCAGAGCAATGGCTCCAGATAAGGCCTCAGGACTGCCATTAGTCATAGCCGCAACAAAGCTAATACCCACAGCCATGCCCTCTGGAATGTTGTGGATGGTCACCGCTAAAAAGAGCAAGGAGTGCTTGCCTAAGGCACTCTTTGGGCCTTCAGGATCTTTGCTGTTGATGTGCAAGTGCGGCATGATGTTATCGAGGGCGATCAGGAAGAGCGCACCTAAGATAAAGCCACCGGCACAAGGTATGGCCGGATGCATGCCCAAGTTTGCGGCCTCTTCCATGGCTGGGGTTAAGAGTGACCACACTGAGGCTGCGATCATGATACCTGCAGCAAAGCCTAAGGAGAGCTTAGTGAAGAGAGCGGATGGGACTTTGTGGGCAATAAAGACCGCCGCTGCACCTAAAGCAGTCATACCAAAGGTGTAAGCGGTGGCAAGGGCTGTATATTCGAGGGTGTCCATAGGGGACTCCTATTGGTATTTGCTCAAGATGTTGTCTGCTGCCTCTGCCTTGAGAGCGCCTCTGTCTTGAGAGGGGGGACGTAGGACAGCATACGGCGCCGTGTGGTGCGGAGCGGAGCGGCACAGAGCGGTGAGCGTGGTGACGTGATTTCCTGTGCTTTGAGACCTCACCTACAACATTGAGCAGTAACAATGTGACTGCCGCAGCTTACAGTGCAGAGAGAGGGGCAATGCCAGCAGAGAGGCTGTGGGTAAAGACAGGTGAAGCGAGTAGGGATCAGGGGAATGCTGCTAGTGAGTGCTCATTTGCGTAAGCTCGACTGCCACCTTGATCACCATCGCCGTCATGCGTTATGACTACCATACGCAGCGCAGTGTTGTGCAGTGCATGGCAGGGATGTGATGTAGACAACATACATTATGCGCGGCGCTGCACTACATTACAGCAAAAGTGCTGAGGTAGCCTAGGCTAAGCGCCATGGCTGCACCTTATTGGCAGGAGGCAAGGCGAAAGAAGCAGCTCAGCAACTACTGACTAAGCAGCACCGGTTGATAGTGGCAGGTAATACTGGTTTGCAGCGGGGATCATGCCGCAAATGAGGCTGGCGCGTCAGTGCTAAAACTTTTTGCGCCCTATTTTAAGCGCTCTATTGTGTTCTTTAGAGGTAGCAGCTTTGGCTTATTTATCGCTATTAAGTACTAATTGAGACTTAGTACTATTAAGAGCTCTAAAGCTGATCAGCACTGAAAAAGTGCGCTGTTTTTGCGCCTTTTTCTCATAAAGAAATTTTTGCAGGAAAATGCCCCTATAATGGCCTCACACCAACGGGGAACGGTGGTAGCAAAAAGCAGTAAGCCTATGCTTGCTACGGTTTACTTGAGGTGCTGCTCTAAAAGTGCAGTCTTTACCGCCAGCTCTTTTGCTGTGCCGCTGAGATAAGATCAGGAGAGTGCAGGTAAAAGAGGGGCTGGCCGTGAAAATTGTGCTGCTGTCTAGAGCCAATCTCGGCTCTGCCTTTGTGAGCTACGTGCGATATTGACGGGCTCAAGCAAAAAAAGCTTGGTATAGAGCACAGTTTTAACCAAAGCTTTTTCCTCTTTTCACAGAGGATCCCTATAATTCGCTCTAAGCATGTCTTACGTCGATGATGACCGCCTTGCGCAGAGTTACCGACAAAGGCAAGTGATTGTTTCAAGGAGTATTTGATGTCTTTAATCAACAAAGAAGTTGCTGATTTCACTGTCCAAGCCTACCAGAACGATGACTTCCACACCGTCTCTAAGCAGGACATCCTTGGCAAGTGGTCGGTCTTCTTCTTTTACCCAGCTGACTTCACCTTCGTATGCCCAACTGAGTTAAAGGATCTGGCTGACAAGTACGAAGAGTTCAAGAAGATCGGCTGCGAGATCTTCTCTGTCTCCTGCGATACTCACTACGTCCACAAGGCATGGCACGATGCCTCTGAGACCATCAAGAACATCCAGTACCCAATGCTGGCCGACCCAAATCACGCCTTAGCCAAGGACTTTGAGGTGATGATTGAGGCTGACGGCATTTCCGAGCGTGGTACCTTCGTGGTGAACCCAGAGGGCAAGATCGTGGCTTACGAGGTTGTCGCTGGCAACATCGGCCGTAACGCTGACGAGTTATTACGTCGCGTTGAGGCTTTACAGTTCGTTGCTCAGCACGGCGATCAAGTTTGCCCAGCTAAGTGGCAACCAGGTGCCAAGACCTTAGACTTATCTCACAAGGGTCTGGATCTGATCGGCAAGCTCTAATCGATTCGGCTCAGCTGAATTGTCAGTGCTTACCTGCCTGATTGCAGAGTGATCTCTGCGAAAAGCCCCCTTTTTGGGGGCTTTTCTATATCTGGGCCTGTGCTTTGAGAAGCACTGGAGGCCGAAGAGTGTAGCGCCAGCAGTTTCCTTTGGATGTGAGTTGCTGGCGGTGCGCATTTGTGCCCGCTGCAGCGTCTTGCTGTTTAGACAGAGACCTGCCTGTAAATGACCGCCAAGCCGCATGCCCATACCGTTTGGGGCAGGCTTACTTTTGGCTTGGGCGGAGTCATTTGCCCATAATGCTTGCTTATTGCTGTTTTTCTGCCGAGATGGTGGTGCTGCGCCAGAGGTGTGCTTACCTGCTGACCTTTGACCATGCTCTGTTATCCCTAGAGCGTGGTGGCGTGGGGCCGTACAAGGCATGAGGAGTGTATCCGCTCATGAGCGTGAACGACAATTTATATGATGCCATCATTGTTGGTGGTGGCCCTGCTGGTTTAACCGCTGCCCTGTACTTGGCTCGTGCCCGTTACAGAGTCGTTGTGCTCGAAAAGGATCGCTTTGGTGGTCAAATTACGATTACCCACGAAGTGGTCAACTACCCAGGTGTGGAGTCCACCTCGGGTGAGGCTTTAACCGACACCATGCGTCGTCAGGCCATTAACTTTGGTGCGGAGATGATGCTGACGGAGGTTACCGACCTCAAGCTCGACGGTGACATTAAGGAAGTCACAACCAGCCGTGGTGTCTTACGCTCTTTTGCGGTGTTAATCTGCACCGGTGCTAACCCTCGTCATGTGGGCTTTACCGGTGAGTCTGAGTTCCGTGGTCGCGGTGTAGCTTACTGCGCTACTTGCGACGGTGAGTTCTTTACGGGCAAAGAGCTCTTAGTCATCGGTGGTGGCTACGCCTCCGCTGAAGAGTCGATGTTCTTAACCCGCTACGCCTCGAAGGTGACCATCTTAGTGCGTAAGGATCAGTTCTCCTGCGCTAAGAGCATCGCCGATGAGGTGATGCAGCACCCTAAGATCAAGGTGCTCTTCAACCATGAGTTAAAGAGTGTCACTGGCGGTGACATGGGTATCACCAGCGCCGAGATCTACAACAATAAGACCCAAGAGACCTTTAAGTACGAGGCCGCAAACAACGATACCTTTGGTGTCTTCGTCTTTGCGGGCTATGTGCCTAACACCTCCTTAGTCAAGGACAAGGTCGCCTTAAACGAGCAAGGCTACATCATTACCGATGAAAACCATGAGACTAATGTCCCTGGTGTCTTTGCCGGTGGTGATGTCTGCATTAAGACCTTACGTCAGGTGGTGACGGCTACTGCTGATGGTGCTTTAGCTGCTGCGGCTATGGAGAAGGTCGCGGCGAAGATGCACGAGAAGACTGGTCTGGTACCAGAGGTGCCAAATGCGACCCGTCCAGCGCCAGAGGAGCCACGTGCTTCGGTGCTGCCTGAGGCCAAAGGTGATGGCAAGTACATCTCTGATGATCTCTTACCTCAGCTTAATGCCGTCTTTGAGCGCATGGAGCACCCAGTGACCTTACTGGTGCACGCTAAGGAAGACGAGAAGGGTAAGGAACTGCTGGCTGATATGCAGGAGCTGGCAGGCTTATCTGACAAGCTCAACTTAGAGACCTGCTCGGTAGGTGAGCACTTACCTTACGTTGAGTTGCTGGGCCCTGGTGACAAGAGCACAGGCATGGCTTTCCACGGCATTCCAGATGGCCACGAGTTTACGTCCTTTGTGCTGGCTATCTACAATGCCTCAGGTCACGGTCAGCCAATCGATGAGGACTTAGCGGCGAAGGTTAAGGCTATTGATAAGGATGTGGACATTAAGATCTTAGTGTCGCTCTCCTGCACCATGTGTCCTGATCTGGTGGTGGCAGCACAGCGTATGGCGTCCTTAAACGACCATATCACCACCCACGTGTACGATGCTGGTATCTTCCCAGATCTGCGCACGCAGTATCGTGTGATGTCGGTGCCATGCATGGTGATCAACAACGAGCACGTGTCTTTTGGTAAGAAGCAGTTACCAGAGCTCTTAGACTACTTAAAGAGCGTTAACGCGATCTAAGGAGCTGAGCGCCATCGCGCTTAGTGCTTAGTGCACTCCCACCGCATTGCCTCATAGCTGAGTAGTGTAGCGGCGCATGCTTGAGAAAACCGAGGTGGAGACAACTTCATCTCGGTTTTTTCATGGGCGCAACTAAGTACAACCCACTTAGTTTCACAGCAAACGGAAATTGGCACAAATGGCTTAGAAATCGCAACGGTAACGAGGGAGAGAGGCAAATTGCTGACAAGAGCAGCAGCTGCTGTTGCTCAGGGAAAAAGCTCTAGATTATGTTAACCATTAGAGAGTTTTTCCCAGAAAATAGGGAAGTACTCATGGGTGCTGCTGATTTTTCTTGCATATCTAGTTTCAGGTGAAACGAAAGCGAAAAATCAAAGTGAGACAGTGCGGGGAGCAAGCAAGCACCAGCGCTCGGACGAAAAAGGGAACGGCTTTAGGTAAGTTGCTCTTGACCTAGAGTTGTCGGCGCATGCCCCACTCGTAAGAGTGGGGTTAGCCGACATTTAGTATTGGGGCTTTAGCCAAGCACAGCGTACACACATC
>CASEBB010000065.1 GCA_949286015.1 uncultured Succinivibrionaceae bacterium
AACAACTCCGACAAGGTATATGGCTTAAAGATAATACAATCAGCACCCATTGTCAAGAAACGCGCCGTGGACTTTTGTGTATAGGGCATGGCGGTGATCAGGATGCGCGGACGCTGAGGCAGTTCCAGCATGCCCAGCTGCCACAGAAGCTCTCCCAGGCCCGGTCCCTGCAGCAGGGTATCCAGTACAAGGACCTGCGGGCACAGGCCGCTTTGCAGGATTTCCAGCACCTGCTGCCCCGACGTGACCGCCGCACACACCTCCACCGACCGTTGGGCCGATCCGTACAGTCTGATTGCACTGCACTGGCCACGGTCACTGTCTGCAAACAGTGCGCTGACCCATTCCTGTTTGTCCATGTCGCGCATCTTCTTCATTCCTTTTCCGGCCGCTTCCGCAGGGCGTCCTTGTTGTTTGCTGTCCGCTACGTCAGACCGCGCATTCCGCCGCCGCGCCGCACACGTCCCGGATCACGTCGCAGGCATTTTCCGGTGGGACTGCATTCTCATACAGAAACCGCAGCAGCCCCCGGCCGAATTTTTCACTTACATCCCGCAGCGTGCAGCGCATGGTCCTAGGTACTCCGTCGCCCGCCTCCCGGCAGATCTCCGAGAAGCTCCTCGTGGCCTTAGACTGCGACAGGCGCCGCATGATGTGGGGCTTTCCGACGAAGGTGCCGCGGCCCTGCATCTTGGTGAGGTAGCCATCCGCGCAGAGGTCCTCGATGGCTCGTCGCACGGTTATGCGGCTCACGCCGTACTCCTCGCTGAGCTCGGCCTCCTGGTGCTGGGTCACCACGGCGCTGTAGTCAAAGCTACCGTTTACTGGCAGCAAGTATGGGGAAATGGCCTTGGTATGATGCACCGTGATGCTGTTGTCTGCACCAACGTGAAACAGGCGCTTGTTACCAGTGTCATCAAAGACATCACGGTAGGCAAAGCCCACAATGGTACAGGTTACACCGGCATTCTTGCTGGCGGCATTACTCCACTTGAATGAGGTGTAGGCAAAGTTGATACGGATGCCTTGCGACAGCAGTAATCCCCACAGTGTCTCCACTTGCGAGCCTTGGCAAATAGAGTTGGTGGCTACAAAGGCAGCCTGTATCTGAGGGTTAACTTTCATGTAGTCCGCAGCCTTGACGAACCATGCTGACACGAAGTCGATTAAGCCCACTTTGTGTTTCGGTGGGTAAACATCACGCAGCCACTGCTTTTGCTCGGCTGTAGTGTAGGTGCTCCCACAAAACGGCGGATTGCCCATGATGTACGCACACTTGCTGGCAGGCAATACCTCATTCCAATCAGTGGTAAGGGCATTTTGCTGGCGAATGACCGCAGAAGTCTTAAGCGGCAGGGTCGCTACCGGCACACCGAACTTAGCGCCAGTCTCTTGATTCATGACGTGCTGCATCAGCCACATCGAGAGATGGGCAATCTCCGCTGGCCAGTCCTCAATTTCAATGCCATAGAACTGGTTGATGTTGACCTTGATTGCCTCCTCAAGCAGCAGGTAATTCTCGTCCAAGAGCAGCTCTAAGACCTTATTCTCAAGGCGGCGCAATTCACGGTAGGCAATGAGGAGGAAGTTACCGCAACCACAGGCGGGGTCTAAGAAGTTTAAGCTCGCCAGCTTGTTATGAAATTGGGAGAGCTGCTCTTTCTTAGCTGCTTTGGCCTTAGGAGTGGACTCATCTAACGCCGCTAAGCTCTCAAACTCCGCATTAAGCGCGTCAAGGAACAGAGGCTTGATGACCTTGAGGATGTTCTCCTCAGAGGTGTAATGAGCCCCCAGCTGATGGCGTAAATCCGCATCCAAGGCGTTTTGGAACATGGCGCCAAAGATGGCAGGGGAGATCTCACTCCACTTCAAGCTGCCGCAGTCGAGCAGTTGAGCACGGGTGCTGACATCGAACTTTGGGATTTCAACCTTATCGCTAAACAGGCCGCCGTTAACGTAAGGGAAAGCAAGGAGCTCTTTAGGGAGAGGCCCAATAGCTTTTCTCTTGTTCTCCGGAGTGTTCAGCACCATAAAGAGATTGGTAAAGAAGCTCTCAGCACCGTCGCCTTGCTTATCAACCAAGAGCGCAAAGGCATTGGTGAACTGCTGCGGCGCAAAGATCTGCGTATCCTCAGCAAAGAGGCAGAAGAGCACGCGGCGAATGAATTCGTTGATGCTGTGGGTGTGGTCTTGCTCGATGTGATTGTGACGGGCGAGGGTATCCAGCAGACGGGTAATTTGCTGGCAAGCCTTAACGTCAGCAGCAGTGTTAGCGTCGATGGTTACAGCTTGCTGGCCGGTGATTTCGAGAAAAGTAGAGTAGTTCTCGGCTAAGTCACTGAGCGCAATGCTATTAGTCTCTTGCGTTCTGACATTGTAGACAGCAAGTAAGGTTGGGCCACAGCAGATAGCCAGCTTAAATTTCGACTTCGGACGCTGAAACTCTGGCAGCGCAATGACGGCATCGAGGCTCGAGCGCACATCCTCATCGCTCTTTAAGAAGCGGAAGTAGGCGCGATTGCCAATGGCGACATCAGGTCGCACCATGGTGGTGGCATCATAAAAGGAGGAAGCAAGAGCAGAAGCTGCTCCATTGTTAAGAGCCAGTGTAATGTTGGACTCCGCCGTCTTAAAGACGCGCATAAACTGCCTAAAGAACTCGTCACAGTCCATGTGCAGCATCATGCTATCGCCAAGCTCTTTGAGAGCTGAGAGGTTATCGCCTGTGCTTTTCATGAGGTTGAGGAAACTAATCGCTTAAAGGTTACGAAAAAGAGGCTGCTGTAGTCTGGCCAGTGCTGCGGGCAAACAGCAAGCTTATCGGGAGTAGCGGCGCTATTACGGTAATGGTAAGAGCAGTGGTAGTGGTAAGAGCAGAGCAGCGCTTAGTAGCTTTGCGGCTCTACGCTGAGTTTGGTGGCTGCCACCAAGCAGCAGTGCCACTGCAAGCAGGGAGGCCCATGTGATGGCGAGAGGCGTGACCAACCTTGGAGTAGTGTTGGTGGTCTCCACTCCAAACGTAGAGGAGAGCCAATTGCTTTGAGCATGGCAAGCCATGGCTTGGCATGTTGAGTCAAGGCGCTGCTGTGTTGTGTTTGAGTCTACTCTGTTTGCAACGCATGCACAAGCCCCTCAAGCAGCACCACTTACGGTTACCGTGAGAAGGACTGCATCAGGGCTTACCACTTAGCCTGCTAAGCGCAGAGGGGCGGGCGCTGCTAACCACAGTGCCCTCAGGCTTCAACCTGACTTAGAGGTAATTGGCCACAACTGTCATCATGGTTTATGCCCTGCTTACGCCTCTGGTAAGGCCAATTACTACCGAGAGCTTAAGCACACTGGCAGTTACCACGGCAAAAGGCTGCTGAGGGTAGTTGTTACTCCAAGGTGGCACGCGACCGCACCGCTTTACAGGTGTTGCCTCTATCCTTTTTCACAATACGCCGCTGATCCTGTCGCTTTTTCCCCACAAAGTCGCGATAATGGCAGCAACGACGGGAGGCTTACTCCTC
Source organism: uncultured Succinivibrionaceae bacterium (assembly GCA_949286015.1). Classification (GTDB taxonomy): domain Bacteria; phylum Pseudomonadota; class Gammaproteobacteria; order Enterobacterales; family Succinivibrionaceae; genus Anaerobiospirillum. The sequence goes on from CASEBB010000065.1 coordinate 3,513, forward strand.
ACGCCAACAGGCTCCCTTCGCTTAACCGCCTCCCCACTCAGTACCAGCTACTGCACCGCAGCAGCGCTGCTTCTTACCGTGCGCTTATGCCCCTGATCCTGCAACTTATCACTACCTGCTGCTCGTACCTGCGCCGCACACAGTTGTGCTCTCAGCTAGCGCTGGGACTGTGCTTGTGCATGGGACTTAACTTCTCTTTGCTCTCGCCTGCCGCAGCAGAGACTGTGGTCGGGGAACGTGGCTTTGCCCAAGAGGTAAAACCAGCGACACATTGCATTCCCCTGCATGCCAACCAGAGCTTACCCACCTATATCGCCGCTAACCAGTGCTTTGAGTTACAGGGTAATAACCAGATCACTGGCAATATCGTGATCGACGGCAAGCTCTTTATCAAAGCCGGTCGCAGTGCCACCATGATGTCACAGGGCAGCATCACCTTACAAAAGGGTGGTGAGCTCACAGTACGCGGGCAATTAGAGATTGGTGCCTTTGCTACCTTAGTGCTCAATGAGGCCACTTTTACCTGTCAGGGACTGATCTCCGTACTCAATGGCGCCCAGATTCTGGCCACCGGCAATAATGACATCCGCAATATTGGCCGCCTCTTGCTCGAGGAAGGCAGCACCATGCGCCTTGGCGGGCAAGGCACATTTCGTAGCACCGGACGCCTTGTCTTAGAGCAGGCTACCGCCATGATCGCAGGCAATATCGCCTTTACTAACGGCGGCATCATCTCCTTACAACAGGGCTCGCGCTTAATCTTGGGGCAAAAGGCCAACATGAATAACCTCGGCCGCTTACAGAGTGAACCCGATTGCGTCTTAGCCCTGCAAGGACAGTCCTATCTCACCAACAATCGTGGCTTTCAGTTCACCGGCACCCTCTCCCTTGCTGATGGAGCCATTTTGCAAAATGAGGCGCCGCTGCGCATGCGTCCCGAGAGCTACTTTGACTTAAGTCAGAGCAGCCAAATCCTCAATCACCACACGATTGAGGTGGGGGGTAAGAGCCTGATGCAAAACAGCGCGCGTGTCCTCAACAATGGCGTCTTTGCTATTAAAAAGACCGGTACTGTGCGCTTAAGCCAAGGCTCACTGCTGCTTAACACTGGCACCTTTCGTAATGAGGGCGGCGTCTTAACCACCGAGACGCAGCACAACTTTAAAAACGAGCACATCGTGTCTGGCCGCTATAGCCGTGATCAGGGCCATTAGCCCAGCATGCAAGAGCAAGAGTCTGTGCTCTCCACAGCATGCCTCAAGATTACTTTGCACCTTAAGCCTTACGTTTACCCATGGCTGGTACCAAGAGCAGACTCCGCCCCCAGCGGCACAACGACTCTTAGTGACTGCACTTATGATTTTAGGAGTAGCTGACGTCACGTCCCCTACCCACTACCTCAAGCGACAGCTGGTGTGAGGTAGACAGCAGCCACCACTTCCCAGCTTCCTGCGCTCCTGCAAGGAGCGCGTTTCCCCTCTTGTTTCTGCAGAGCATTTCCCCTACGTTATGGGCTTAGAATCGGCCTTTGAGGTGGGCTTAAGCCCCTTGATGCAGCAACCTGACAGCGAGCATCAAGCCTCGCTACCGCTACGTATCTTTGCGGTAGGCTCATGGCAAGGAGCTTTGCTCACACATGGGGCAACGCTCTTCCTAAAAGCTCCTTAAAGCACTCCCCACCGCTAAACGCCTTTCAGACCACTCCCTACTTCATCCCCACACCATAATCGCAAGTTGCGAACGCGAAGTAGCTCACAAAAACGAATTTCTTTCTAACTTCCGTAAACGTTTACGGTAATTTCGTCCTATAATAACAGCCATCAGAAAACCTGCTAAAGAAAACGGTTTCTGTGGTGGATGGATTTTGCGAGGTTGTCTCATGCTGGAAGAGTTAAAAGAGAAAGTCTGGCGCGCTAATTTAGACCTGCCAAAGCACGGTTTAGTGACTTTTACTTGGGGCAACGTCTCCGGTATCGACCGTGACCAAGGCTTAGTGGTGATTAAGCCTTCTGGCGTCGACTACGAGACCATGAAGCCAGAGGACATGGTGGTCATCGACTTAGAGACGGGCAAAAAGGTCGAGGGCAAGCTCAACCCATCTACTGACACCCCAACGCACTTAGAGCTCTATCGTGCGTGCAAAGACATTAACGGTGTGGTACACACCCACTCGCGTAATGCTACTTCTTGGGCGCAAGCAGGCATGGACATCCCTGCTTTAGGCACCACCGGTGCTGACTACTTCTACGGTGCAATCCCTTGCACGCGCTTAATGAGTGATGCCGAGATCAATGGCGAGTATGAGGCCGAGACCGGCAAGGTCATTATCGAGACCTTTAAGAGCCGTGGCATCGAGTTTAAGGATGTGCCAGCGGTCTTAGTACACTCACACGGCCCATTCACTTGGGGTAAGTCTCCAGACAACGCGGTGTACAACGCCGTGGTCTTAGAGGAAGTTGCCTACATGGCCTTCCACGCTTTTGTCTTAAAGCAAGGTTACTTAAAGCCAATGCAGCAGACGCTGCTGGATAAGCACTACTTAAGAAAGCACGGTGCTCACGCTTACTACGGTCAGCCAGGCCAAGAGCACTAAGCCTTAGCCCTTGCTCTGCTGCGAGCAAGGCGACAGCACAGTTCGCTCAACAGTAAACTCCAATGTGCGCAATCCTTTGCGGCTCAGCTTGACGCTGCGCTGCTTAGGCAAAGCCAAACACAAGCAAGCTCCTGCTAACGCTTTTTCACCAAGGGCGTGGGCAGGGGCTTTTTTATTTTGTGGCTTAGAATCCCGCGAGCATGGACGGTTCGTTACCACCCCCTACCGTACCGCCACAATCCACCTCGGCTGCTATGGGATAAGGCCACAGCGCAGACTATGAGGTTATAATCGTAGTTGCTCTTAGGTGCTGGCCTAGGGAAAGAAACGACGCGCCTTGCTCTCAGGTTCTCAGGCTCATAGCCTGTGGTTGCAAGATGAGCATCTCTGCAGTGTTGGAATCTTCCAAAGCGCATCATTACCACGGCAATTAAGCTGTTGCAACGGTGTAATGGCCTTTGGTGTGACCGTCCTTGATGGCGGTATTGGTGGATAAGGCACAAAACTCGGAGCAGAATCCCGCTTTGAAGAAGGAGGCCGTGTATGACAACCTTTGATCAGCTTATGGCGGCATTGCCCGAAGGGCAGACTTTTTCTTTAATCAGGGAGAGCGGCCGCATTTATGTGGATAAGACGCGCTATCTCTATAGCCTTGCTCTTTCGCGCAAGCCTTGGCTTTTGACACGGCCACGGCGCTTTGGTAAAAGCACGCTGATCTCTGCCTTTGAGGAGCTATGGTTGCACGGTGTAGCCCCATATGACGGTCATGATTCGTACTTCAAGGACCTCGAGATTGAGCAACTGTGGCCACAAGTGCCAGATAATGCTGGCCCTTTCTATGTGCTGCACCTTGATTTCAGCGTACTGCTCATCAATTGCCACAGTGCAGCTGATTTTCAGCAGCGGCTTAACTCGAAGATCTTACGCTTTGCCCAAAACGCGCACTTAGACCTCCAGACTACGGGCACCGATCAAGATGCTTTTGAACAGCTGCTCGAGGCTGTGCCAGACAAGTCAGTAGTACTGCTGGTCGATGAGTATGATGCGCCTTTAACCCGTCTTTTAGAGGCTGACGCTGACGATGACGCAGCTAGCGAGGCTATGACGCAGCTGCTGCGTGACTTTTTCGTCCTTATTAAAGCGTGCTCACGCAAGTTTCGTTTTATCTTCATCACGGGCATCACGCGCTTAAAGGATACCTCGGTCTTTTCTGCCGGTAATTCCGTAGTTGATATATCGCAAAGACCTGATTATGGCGACATTTGCGGCATTACGCGTGAGGAGTTACAGCGCTATTTCCCAGAGCATCTACGCTATGCCGCTGCCCATTGGTTGCAGTTGCCTGAGGAGCAGGTAAGTTCCCAGCATGTGGAGCAGCTGCTCAATGCAATGACCGAGTGGTACGACGGCTATTGCTTTGATCGCAATTGTGCTACCCATGTGTTTTCCCTCTGGTCCTTACTCTGTTTCTTCGGCGAAAAATGTACTGACTTCAACACCTATTGGTTTGATGGCAGCGGGCGCAGTAAGCTGTTGCTGAAAAATCTCGCGCAGCTATCATGGACCGATCGCTTCAAGATCTTATTTGGTGACAGTGTGGAGGTAGAGTTAGAGGATTTTCTGAGCCCGACTACGCTGGAGGCGATGCAGCCAGAGGTGCTGCTCTTTCAGACGGGATATTTGACGCTCAAAGCGCCTTATCGCGGGGCAGCTGCGGCAGACACATTCACTGTGTTACTGGGCTTACCTAACAAGGAAATGGAAAGTGCCCTTTCCCGTTTGTATTGCCTAGACTTTTTGCCTAAGAAGTTTGGATTTAGAGCCTTTGTTGACAAGCTGCGTGTTGCCATCAAGGCACAAGATGCTACGGCCTTGCAGCAATGCTGTAATCAGGTGCTGCAAAGTGTCGACTACGAGCATTATCCGTTAACGCAGGAGAGCTCTGTTACGGCCTGCTTGTATATCGCTATTTCTCTGGCATTGCATGTCAGAGTGGTAGTGAACCACCACGAGTCCCATGGCCGCGCTGATCTGCTGTTTGATTGGCAGCACACGACTATGGTCATTGAGTTCAAGTATGCGCACAAGCGCAGTGAGACGAGTGAGTTGCTTCAGCAAGCGGTCGAGCAGGTTCTCGACAGAAACTACGGCGATACTTTTGCGCAGCAGCCGCATTTGTGGCGTCTGGCCATGGTGTTTTGTGCAGAGGCGCGTGAAATTACGGATGTGCAGGTTGTAATGTGACCTGCGCAGTTACCGCCACCTGTACTGTCGACTGCCACTTATAGGTAGTGCTTGCGCATCACCACAACTGGCAGCATGCTTTCTGCCCTCAGTGCCTGTTTACGCCTCAGGTAAGGCAAAGTTACCAATAGAAAGCTTGAGCGTAAGAGCAGTAACCACGGCAAAAGCCTGCTTAGGGTTGCTGCTAATCCGCTAATCCATGGCGGCACGCGACCGTACAGTCGGCTACCGTACAGATCCTCATACCAAGAGCCATAACTCCGGTTCACTGTAAAAGGCTGGGTGATCGTACCGTAGAGAGCTCTCTCACGCTGATTCCTGCGCAGTTTCTAGGCCATATACAAGGCCATCCCCCAGTTTATACAGTGCCCCCACCAACAGCCCACTTTAGTAAGCTCTTAGTACTGCCTGCCATCACACCTTATAGGCTCCGTCTTCACCGCCAAGAGAGCGGCGACAGCAACAACAGCAGCAATAGCAATAGCAATAGCAATAGCAGCGCACGCTACCCACTACTCAAAGTGGTTCTTGAGCTTAATGATGTTGCCCACAATGTAGTTGGTCATCTTGCCCGAGCGTGGCTTGGTGATGTACTCGTGCAAGCGCTTAATCGCCTGATAGCCCTGAATGCGTGGCTCTTGGCAAATGACAAAGTCGATAATGTCCGACTTAACCAGCTCACGGGTGGTGTAAATCTCATCGCAGGCAATGACAAAGAACTTACCCACGCTGTCAGCAATGATCGCTGCACCTAAGCCACTCACACCCGAGCCCGAAGCCATGTAAATGCAGTTGATCTCAGGGTGACGGCGTAAGGCCTCCATTGTGACCTGCTGCGTGATGATGTCGTTGTCCATGCCCTCGATCACGTCCATCACCTCAAAGTCACACTTGCAGCGCTCGAGCTCCTTCATAAAGCCATGCACACGCGAGCTGTGACCATGGTGGCTCTTTAAGCCCACCACAATGAGGATCTTTAAAGGCATGTAGCCACGCGACTTGTGTAGTAATGCCGCCGCAATCTCACCCGAGCGCTCATAATCAGGGCCCACAAAGCCCACGTTATGGCAGTTCTGCACCATGTTGTTAATCAACAACACAGAGATGTTGTAATGCTCTAAATCATTGATGCTGTCACGAATGCGATCGGTGTCCACCGTGCATAAGCCTAAGGCCTTACAGCCGTGGTCACGTAACTCCTCAATGGTACGCACGTGCTCATCGACGTCCCAGCCCTCGACCTCACGGAGCATCACCTCAAGGCCTAAGTCCTTAAACTCTTGCTCCGCCTCATTGATGCCCTGCTTGATGTCCTCAAAAAAGGGGCCGTTGATCGACGGTAAGAGGATACCCACGGTATTGAGGTTCTTTTGGGCCGAAAGGGCCTTACCGGCACGGTTAGGCACATAGCCTAACTCTTGCGCCAGCTCACGAATGCGGCGCGCGGTCTCGGCACTGACTTCACTCTTGTCGTTAAGGGCGCGCGACACCGTACCTACAGACACGCCGCTTGCTTTTGATAAATCCTTTAAGGTTACAGTCATAAGACAACCTCGAAAAAGCGCTTTTTGGCGTGCCTTATAGCCAACCGCTGACCTCACCTGAGCGGTAAGCTACTCCTGAAGTTAAGGACGCAAGAAGTGATAGAGAGGAAAGAGAAGAAGAAGAAGAAGAAGAAGAGGTCGCTCTGGGGCCTTTGTCACCAGAATAGGCGCCTCTTGTTGTGGTTAAGGTAATCCGCACCGCCACAGCCAATGTACACAGCAAGGCACGTCGCAAGTAACAGCAGCATCAGCAGCGTGCATTGTGTGACTTGCGATTAAGTTACGGACGGCTTACGGTCAGTTGCAATTATAGTAGGCAAAGCCAATGATAGCGGGAATTTGCGCCGCTACAGCTCTTAGCGGCTGCTACTAATTTACTGCTTACCGTAAACGATTACGTCTGATCATGGTAGCGGGAAATTTTCTTTTATCAAAGAGCGATGTTGCCGAAATTTAATCTTCGGCACAGTTTTGTTGTCTAATTTGCGATGTTGCGCTCAAATTGCGATTGGATTCGGTTGTAGCGGGGATGTTTTTGCAGAGCGCCCCACCTTGGAGCAATACTAAAAGTGCGCGGTGCTGCGAAGGCAGATTGCGGCGCAGAAACAAGGGCGTGGTGAGTTTTCAGGGGTATGTTAGCACCTGCACTAAAAGTGCCCGCAAAGCGGAGATGATGCGCTTTCTCAAAAGCTCAGGGTAGGTGGTGCAAACGTATGCACACAGCAAAGTGACGTCTTTAGAGGTGTCTTTAGTGGTGTGAGGCGTGGCCTGAACGGTGGCAAAAGGCGTGGTGGTGCTGATGCTGGCGATTATGCTGATGGCTGTCGGTGGCAGCATGTCTTAAGAGCATGCCCACTTACAGTGGTGCCACCCAGCCCAAACTGTATCCCCAGAGGCGCAGAACACTTCACTCAGCCACGCCCGCGCGATGATTTTTAGCGCCCCTTAGCCACGATGTGCTTTCCCTGTTAAGATAAGCACCACAGCTCCCTTTGTTTTTGCTTTGGAGTATTGCACCATGCAGGTCATCCACGCCCCATCAGCTAATGCTTTTATCTACGAAGACGGCGACAAACAAGCCTACGTCACCTACGAGACCTACGAGGGCTGTTTAGACGTGCGTAAAACCTTTGTGCCTGAGGAGTTGCGTGGTCAGGGCATTGCCGCTCAGTTAGTGGAGTGCGCTTACACCTACGCCAAGCATAATGGCTTCAAGTGCACTGCTACCTGCTCGTATGCCATGAAGTGGTTAGAGCGTCACCCAGAGTATGAGGGCCAGCCAAGCCCAGACTATGTGCCAGACAGCTGCGCTGTTGGCAAGCACCAGAGCAGCGACAGCAGCGAGAGCAAGTAGTCACGCCGCGAGAACATGCCCACGCCACAGTCTCCTCAAAGCAAGCTGTGGCGGAGGCTGTAAGCGACTACTGCGTCAGCGCAGCAGCCCCGCTCCCCATTACCACCACTCATTTTCCTGCCTTGTGCCCGCATCTTAGCGGCAGCGCCACCCTATCTCACCTCTCATAACCACGCCCCAATACCCTACAGCCCCTACCTCATTGTGCATGGCTGTGGTGGATACTGACTTGAGCCCTTTAGTTTCACGTGAATTAATGTAAGTTACAGCACCGAGCTTATGTGCTGTACTGTTCATACCCCCCAACAAAAACCTGATACTTATGCGCAGAGGCAGCAACGTTCACAGCTTATGTGGCGCGCGCTCCTGCACTTCATTCTGAGGCCGTGTGTGCGCTTGTAAGCTTATAGCCTTTGCGGGAAAAGCGTAGGATGTCCAGCTCGCAGTATAGCTCGCAGTACGGTTGAACTGTGGGATGGCATTACAGATCAGCAAAGGGGTCAGCGCAAGCGCGGTGTACTGCTTGTGATGAGGAGGAGTTGTTGGGAGTGATTGAGAGTGGTGAGAGGTGACACCATTCGCTCCTCTGTCCACTGCTCCTTACGACTCATTAAGGCTAAGGCAGCTTGCACGTGGGCAACCTAACAAGCGCCTAACGGCGCCTTATCTCGAGCGTAGCGTTGCAGCAAACACCTGCTCTACTCTCAGGGTAAAACACCTGCTTGTAGGCAGCTAACTCCTTGGGAGTTTGCTTTTTGGATACTCGCGCTTACACCGAGGCCGCACGGCTGCATGCAGTGAACACCAAGTATGCGGTGATCACAGCGACACTGCCCAGCGCTACAACTACAGAAGCCTCGGCGTTGGCCCCTGAAAAAGCGCAGGCTATTACACCCCGCGATCAGATGAACGCGACTGGACGACCTTACCGCCCTCAGGCACCGACTCCGTGACCCAGACGTTACCGCCAATCACCGCGCCCTTACCAATGGTAATGCGGCCTAAGATCGTAGCATTGGCATACACCACCACATCATCCTCTAAGATTGGGTGACGTGGAATGTTTAAAGGCACGCCTTGCTCATCTACAGGGATGGTCTTCGCACCTAAGGTCACGCCCTGATAGAGCATCACGTTGTTGCCAATGATGCAGGTCTCACCAATAACCACACCTGTACCGTGGTCAATGGAGAAGCTCGACCCAATACGAGCACCTGGGTGGATATCAATACCCGTCTCCGAGTGCGCCATCTCCGTAATCGCACGCGGAATCATTGGCACACCTAAGATTAACAGCTGGTGGGCAATGCGGTAATTGAAGATAGCGCGCAGGCCAGGGTAGCAGCAAATCACCTCACCAAAGGAGGTAGCAGCTGGGTCAGCATCAAAGGCCGCTTTAACATCTAGTGCCAGCTGCGAGCGTAAGCTGGTTAAAGAAGCAATAAACTGCGCTGCCATCTGCGCTGCCACTTCCTTAATCGAGTCGTTAAAGGTCAGACTCTGTAAGCCCTGCTCATGGCTGCTAAGATGCTCGGTCTCAGCGGCAGCATTGGCCTCGACGCTATCATCCTCAACTGCGGCTAAGGCCCCTTGCATCATGGCCTCTAAGTCAGTCCCCGCAGTCACTGGTGGCATTTTCTGCGTCTTTAGTAAATGCTGCGCAGTCTCTGCAGCAACCTGTTCAGCGGCAGCAGCCGTAGTAACGGCCTCACCGGCGGCGGTTGCAACTTGCTTAGCGGCAGCTGCAGCGGCCATGTCGGCAGCGGCCATATCCGCAGCCGAGAGCCCCGCCTTAGCTGCGCTAGTACGCGCGGCCTCAGCTTGCTGCGCCTTTTCCTGCTCCTCAGGTGGCATCGGATTAAGTTGCGGGTGGTAGAAACTGGAGCTCACCGTAGCACGCATGTGGGCTTCGTTGTCAGCACTCTGGAAGCACAGCGAAGCGGAGATCTGCTCAGTTAAGAGCTCAAAGAGGCGCTCGACGCTCACACCAATGTGGTAGCGCACGGTGTGGCGATTGATTTTGGATGAACCAAAGTAGCCAGGGAAGATAATAGAGCGGCTGAGCTCAATGATCTCCCGAATCGCACGCGCCGAAGGCAGGGGATTGCCCTCTAAATGCTGATGGAATAAGCCACGGAGCGATTCCTCAGCTGACAGTTGGAAGATGTTGTGTGTAAGCTGCTTGGAGTAATCTTTCACGGTGCCTTAACCTCCTACAGTAATGGCTGGTGCGTTGCCCGCAAACTATTCTCAGTTTACAGCAAAAAGAGCACTGCCCCGCCAAAATTGGCGCTTGCACCGATAGTGACGCCTGCTATTCACGCTGATACCACGCACCAAGATGGGTGAGACTTGGTGTTTTTGGCGTTACGATTGCTCTAAACAGACAAAAGTAAGTTGACACCTTGTAGGCAGCGCAAACTGCCAAGCTGACTGTGACGGGATGACGCTACGGCAGCAAGCACTGTAAATATCATTCGCCTTTTGGGCGCTCTCCTCACTGCTGCATGCTGTACTCACACTGAAGTGGCCTCTAATTGCCACTGCTGCCGCGTTAGCCACTGACGTCACTCTCCACCACTAACGCCACTCTCTACTGACGCTACGCCCGTCTTTAATACGGCCCTTAAAAGCTCCCCCCAATTGCTACGCCTGCGCCCTACTCTATAGCGCGCTGGCGTAAAGACACCTCACCTTAAGTTTTGGCTTTTCTGGTTACTGAGGACATCATGTCAAAGATTGCTAATACCCTTACCGACCTCATCGGTCATACCCCTCTTTTGCAAATCAACACGGTTACCTCTGAAGCCCATACCCACGGGCGCGTCTTAGCTAAGCTGGAGTACTTTAACCCTGCCGGTAGCGTTAAGGATCGCGCGGCCTTTAACATGATTTTAGAGGCCGAGATGTCTGGTAAGTTGCAGCCAGGTGCCACCATTATCGAGCCTACCAGCGGTAACACTGGTGTCGGCCTTGCCATGGTCGCAGCGGTGCGTGGCTATAAGCTCATTCTGACCATGCCAGAGACCATGAGCATCGAGCGCCGTCGCCTGCTGCAAGCTCGTGGTGCCAAGATTGTCCTCACCCCAGGTGCACAGGGTATGTCCGGTGCCATTGCTAAGGCCAAAGAGCTGCAAGAGCAACTGCCAGATTCCATTATTCTGCAGCAGTTTGAAAACCCTGCTAACCCACGTGCCCATGAAAAGAGCACGGCGCTGGAGCTCTTTGAAGATACCGATGGGCAGATCGACTTCTTAGTGGCCTCGGTTGGTACTGGCGGCACCATTAGCGGTGTAGCTAAGGTCTTAAAGGAAAAGATCCCTCACATTAAGGTCATCGCCGTCGAGCCAGAGGCCTCACCAGTATTAAGTGGTGGTAAGGCTGGCCCACATAAGATCCAAGGCATTGGCGCGGGCTTTGTGCCACGTAACTACAATGCGGAGCTGGTAGATGAGGTCATGACTGTGAGCAATGAGGCGGCTATGGAGATGGCGCGCCAGCTGTCCACCAAAGAGGGCCTCTTAGTGGGTATATCCTCGGGTGCGGCTATGGATGCAGCGATTCGTGTGGCTCAGCGTCCAGAGACGGCTCACCGCACTATTGTGGTCGTTCTGCCAGATACCGGTGAGCGCTACCTGTCTACTGAGCTCTTTGCGACGCAAGAATAAGCTGAGCACATCTCAGCTCCGCTTGCGCAGAGTGGGCACCGCTCTATGCAGCATAAACTGCGGGGCATGCTGAAAAGTATCGACCTTGCTGTGCCGCGCTGCTGCACAGCGCTACTGCTGATGATTAAGCGCAAGCGCCGCTTTTCACCCCTGCAATCCTTTTACTACAGCCACTCCCATCACTCCCTTGCAGTAACTGTCTCCTTTGCTGAGGCTGTGCGGCGCAGCGCCAAAACAGGCTCTACTCAGAGTTTGGTGGATACCACAGCGCAACCTCACACCTTTAGGCAAGCACATGAGCCGTGTTTATGGCGTTTCATGTTAGCCACCTAAAAGTACTGTGCTGACTATATCCAACAAACACTGTGGAGAGCCCAAAACACAACCACCAACATCACCACATAGGAGCCGTTAGTTACAGTCAGCTACTGACCACCTCCAAAGACTAACGCAACAGTAGCCAGCAATGCTGCCGTTGCCGTGGCTCTGCGCTCAATAGCGGCAAGCGCAGCACCTAACAGCATGCCAGTGCCTGTGTTGCTCATACTTACACTCCATTAGAATTAGACGCCACAGCCCCCCCTAAACCACCCAGCACACTCTCAGTGATCTTTTCTGCGCTGCTAGTACGGAACTTACAGCGCCGCAATTTGTACTAACCATTACCACTGACTCTTTGCCACGCTCTTGCGGTGCGCAAACTGAAACTGCTTTTTCATCTTGCTACCTGCTGCTACGCACAAGCTTACACGCTGCCCACAGCAACAAAGCAAGGCTAATGCTACAATGACCACATTATCGCGAGGCTCTAGATGACCGCTATTCTGAGCTAAAGCTCAGAGCTACCTATAGGCTCACGCAGTCATCCCCTTTGGTCGCGAGGAGCGATCCCATGGCACACATCAGACAAATCTTAGCTAATCTCAGCATTAGCATCTCCGAGTTCAAGAAAAGCCCGAAGAGCGTCATCAAGGCCGTGAAAAACGAGCCGATTGCAGTGATTAGCAACAACCGTCCTGCCTTTTACTGTGTGCCTGCCGACATCCTCGAAACGCTTTACCAAAAGTTTTACGAGATGAATGAAATCCAGAATCTGCAGGATTTCAACAGCACGGCCATGAATGCAGTGATCTCTACCCCAGCTGCCGATACCAGCAGTAACTTTGATGTCAAGGACATCTTTCAGGGTATCGATACTGCCAGCGATAAAGACGAGCCTGAGGATTTAGTCGACCCTATCAACAATCACGTGGCAGATCCCCTCGACGAGGAGGTGGCAAAGCAAAGTAGCCACGGTATGGATCATCCCCTCATTGACAGTATTGACCATGCCGACACACTCTCGGATTTTCATGAGGACAGCGCTGCTGACCATGATGAAGTGGCTACCGAGTTTAGTGACGACAGCCATGACTTTGCGCTTGCCGAGAGCCTCACTGCTTTTCCGCTTAAGTCCCACGATAGCTGTGATTGCGCCAGTGACGACCACAGTGCTACGGCCTTAGACGAGCACGACGCTGGCGATATGGCTACAGATGCCTTTGCCCGCCAAGATGTCTTTGCTGACAGTGGAGAAAAGCACAGCACCGCCTTGGACTTTGGTGAATTAGCTGATCAGTGCCCTGATTTTGAGTCACCTGCGGAGAGCGCCGCAACTGACAGCGACAGTGGCAGTGCTACCGTAAACGCCGCAGATTCTGCTACAACTGATACTGAGGCAGCGGATAACATAAGCTCTGGCTCTGCTGCTGCGCCACAGAGCAATGGCGACGACCTCAATGAGGCGGCGGTATTGGCCGCAGCGGCGGTTGTTGCTACCTTAAACTCTGACCTGAGTAAGGATAACGCTAAAGCCGCCTATGATCATCAGGAGCACTCCACCAGCTTAAAGGGCCATTACGATCCCCACTGGAAAAGCACGCTCCACGACGGCTTTACCTTCCCCACCAAGGAAGGCCCCATTGCCGGTGCCAGTGGCGAGCTCGACCTCATGCACGATCCCATTATTGGCACTGCTGACCGCGACCAATGCTTAGAGGAATCGGCGGCGATGCAAGAGGCAATGCGTGATGTTAATCAGGAAATCCACGACAACAGTGTAGCGCGCAAATTAGTCAGCGGCCCGCACAGCTTTTCCTTAGAGCACATTGCTAAGACCTACCAGCCGTATACGCAAAAGAAGTGGCAGGAGCAGCTGAAAAAGGATCAAGAGCAAGAGCAGCCAAGTCCCAAGGAACAAGCGCAGATTGCCAAGGTGTTTAAGGCGCTGCAACCTACGGACATCAGTGACAGCACCAAGCTGACGACAGCCGACACATTGGCAACTGATGTGAACAAAGCAGTAAAAGAGGCCAAAGCACCTAAGGCCAAAACCAAGGCTAAGAGCAAAGCTAAGCGCACTGGACGTAATGGTAAAGCCCGCAAAAAGAGCACTCCGGTAAAGGCTTTTGCAAGCCTGCTGTAGACGCTCAAGGTAGGTGCTAACCACGCCCACAAAGCGCAGGAGCGGCTCTCATTGCGTGGTACTGTGCTGAGAGAAAAGCAGCTCTTGCTGTAGTCACCTCGCCTGAGCCAGCTCTACTGCTGCTGATGCTCAAAGTGCACGGCTGTAAGCTCTTGGTGCAGGTTATCCAGCACTCGGACAATGCCCCCTACTCCCGCCTGCGCTGCATATGTCGCCAGTGCGGTGCAAAGCAACGCTACTGCAACCTTTTGGTAATGCGACGGGCAACACGCACACTGCTGCTACCACGTTGCTCTGCTCACAACATGGCACACCAATACGGCACCAACGCGCAGCAACAAAGAGAGTAAGAGACCAGCGTATACAAGCGGCGCAACGAAGCGTAGACAGCGCACAGGCCCAAACGCAGACGCAAGCGCAAACAGTGCTGAGCTACAAACGCAGTAGAGAAAAAGACGCTGTAAAGAAGTACGCGAAAGAAGAAGGAATTAAGGGGAAAAGAGAGATCGAAGAAGGGGAAAATCTTTGAGGAGGCACAAACCGTTTTGTGAGGTATATCACACTAAGAACGTGATATATAAGCGGTTTATGGCGGAAAGAGGGGGATTTGAACCCCCGAGACTCGAAAGAGTCTGCCGCATTTCGAGTGCGGTGCATTCAGCCGCTCTGCCATCTTTCCACAGCGCCCCATTATAAGGAAAAAGCCGGTTAAAGCAAGCCCTAAAGAAACTTTTTTTGTTTTTTGGTAAAAAACCGACTTCGGAGAGTTGCTTATGTTTATTGTCCCTGATAAACAAGCCGTTTCTGCTCTGTGCCTCTAAACGATATCCAGTGTACTCACGGCCTTATCAGAGCTATCGCAAGCTTTGAGGAGAAGGCCTTCCCCATGATCGACGCCAGTAAGGGAGATTCCCTTTCTTGAATTACAGCGCAGAGCATGCGCTCAGTGCTGCTCACAGCCAAAGCAAAAACCAGATGTTTATCGGCTTTAACGATAAGCGGTAGCTGTTGCTGCCAATAGCTTCATTGCTGATGCTGTGGGCTTGCGAGCTAATGAGGTGTGCTTAGCCCGTTCCCGCCGCATGGGTAAAACGACCCTATGCTCTATGCTGTATGAGCTGTTTGCCCACGGCACGGACAAGTTTAAGGGCACACAGATTTATGACCTGTGGCCGGAGGAAAAGGGGCGCACCTATCCCGTCATCCGCCTGTCCTTTAGCACCATGCAATGCATGGATGCCAGCGAATTTGAGAAAGTGCTTAAGGAAAACATCGCTACTGCTTTTACTACAGCTGGTTTTCCCGAGGCGCAAAGCTTTGATCAGAATGAGCTTCTCAGTGTCTTCTTAGGCAATTTCGACGTAATTGCCGAGCAGCACTGGCTGGTGTTCCTGATTGATGATTGGGACTACCCTCTTTTGGTCCTTGCGATTTTTTTGGTGCTGACGGCGCGCTCCTCGAACGCTAAGGCGCAGCCCAGCAGCGCGCAGCTTATAAGACACCGTGCTGCTGTACACA
>CASEBB010000066.1 GCA_949286015.1 uncultured Succinivibrionaceae bacterium
GGATGTGTATACGCTGTGCTTGGCTAAAGCCCCAATACTAACTGTCGGCTAACCCCACTCTTACGAGTGGGGCATGCGCCGACAACTCTAGGTCAAAGAAGTACATAAAGCCGTCATCGCCTTGGATGCGGCCTGTGCCCTTTTTGGAGTCGTAAGTGGTAATCACACCGTGCATAGCGGAGCGTTCCTTTGGAAGCAAAAGCAGATGAAAGCAGTACAGTAGCGAAAGCAGCGCTGCTTAACCTGCTGGCAGTATCTGCACTTTGCCAAGAGCAAATGCAGCGCAAGCTGCCAGCAAGTAAAAGAGTAAGGAGGCAAGCCCAACGGACAAAGCGGCTCTATGCTAGTGGGAGATTCGAGCCGCAATTTTAGCTAAAAGGCCACTCTCACTTGTGGTAAAAGGGCTTGTGTCTGGGGTTCTACTGACCCCAGTAAACTAAACTTACCTCTTAGCAACTACAGGTCAGCTGGCACCGAACCTGACTTTAAGGCCGAAGCAAACGCCAGCATGCGGTCTAATGGCTTTAAGGCACCATCACGCACCTCAGAAGGCACCTGCACCTCATGCGCAGCGCGCTGCTCCCCCGTGCTCTCTAAGCACTCAATGATCTTAGCCATCGAGTTTAAAGACATCCATGGGCACTTAGCACCGTCTAAGGTCACACCCTGACGCGCGGCAATACCAGCCTCAATAAAGGTCTTCTGTGGGTTAGCCTGCTGCATCTTATAGAAGATACCGCGCTCAGTGGCCACGATGTAGGTCGACGCACTGTCACTCTTGGTAAAAGCCAGCAGCTGCGAGGTCGAGCCCACGCAATCGGCTAAGGCCACCACCTCAGCTGGCGACTCTGGGTGCACTAAGAGCTTAGCACCTGGGTTCTCTTCCTTCATCTTCTTGATGACAGCAGCATCAAAGGAATCGTGCACCACACAACGGCCTGGCCAGCAATAGACGTCAGTATGAGCATTGTTGGCGATGTACGATCCTAAGTGGCGATCCGGTAACCACAGGATCTCCTCACCACGGCCCTTTAAGTAGTCCGCTAACTCCACAGCTAAGGAAGAGGTCACAATCCAATCAGACAGCGACTTCACCTCAGCCGAGGTATTGGCGTAAGCGACCACAGTAGCGTTTGGATGCTCAGCCTTCACGCGCTTGACATCGGCAGCTTGGCAGCACAAATCAAGCGAGCACTCGGAGGCCATGTCAGGCATGAGAATGGTCTTCTCAGGAGAAAGGATCTTGGCCGTTTCACCCATGAAGCGCACACCTGCCACCACAATGGTCTGTAACGGACTGTCCTTACCGACGCGCGCCATCTCTAAAGAGTCACCAATAAAGCCGCCGGTTTCTTCAGCCAGCTTTTGGATCAGCGGAGCGGTGTAGTAGTGCGCGATGAGCAGAGCGTTGTGCTTTTTAATGGCCTCTTTGGCAGCAGCAAACAAGCTCTCATCGTGCTGCAGCTGCTCGGCGCTTTGTGGGGCTGGGGTGACAAACTCTTGGGGAAGAGTGATGTCTTTGAGCATGATTAAGGACATAATCCTAACTCCTTTGGGGTGAACTTAAGTTCACAGAGCTCCAGCTGTGTGCTCTCACGAGCTGGGGCATATGATGAGAAGCAAGGCCGCATTACGGCGGCGTCGCCTCTCCACTATCTCGTCTCACGACGACCTGGAAAGAGTGATCTCATAAGCGACGGCTGCAAGGTTGAGTGCTGGTAACGTTTCCCACCTCGAGATAACCTCGAGATCAATGGTGCAGACAAGCCTGAGCCTATCTTACATTGAGGCACGCATCTTGGCCTTAAACGCCGTCATCTCTTAAGTCAGTTACACTCTTGCACTTATGGGCCGTAGCCCATAATGGCTGGCTTGAGTCTAAGCTCTTTGGCTGTGAGCCGCCGACTCATATTGTATGGCAGCAAGTTGCGTGCGGTAGCACCTTAGTTTAGTAGGCTTTGATAACCAGCGGACTGGCTCCGGCTTGAACTAAAGCCTCATTGGCACTTTCAGCGGAGCGCTGGGCACCTAAGGCGCGCATCCGTGCGGTGCAGACTTTGAGGTTTAAGCCCGTCTCTTGTACCGTGCTGACATGTGGGTCACCGTCTCTATCAACCGCCCCCACATCAGAAACCACATCCGTGCCACAGGAATCTGGCTCCACCAACAGCTGCGCTGCTTCTTCTTGAGCAACACAGGCATTAATCAGCTCGGTGGACAGTGGGCAGGATGGGTCATCATCAATGATTAAGCCCTCTCCCATCAGCGTGGCTGGCAGGAAGCAATTGAGCTTAGCAGAGGCCATGAGCACCTCAACTAAGTGTTGCACGCCATGCACAACGTAGAGGAACTTAAAGTGCGTGCTCTGCGCCTCAGGGTGCGTATCAACCGCTACGGCGCCATTTATCTGCTCAGCAAAACCTGCTAAGAGCTCATCAAAGCGCTGCACGGTGGCACGCTTTTCCACCTGCAGATCGTACTTGCTAAGATTAAGGCTGTCTACGTCTAAGATACGCTGCCAAAAAGGGGCAAAGGCGGTAGCCACGGGGCCATAGTGGTTATCATCGACCTCAGGTTGATCGAGATTTAACGCTTGCACCGCTTTTTGATCTTGCGCAAAGTAAAGGCAGCGCTCAGGGTAGTGCGCGTAATCAAAGGAGAGATCGCAGAGGTTTAAGACGTGCGCGACGTCAGCTTGACCATCGACCGAGACGACACGAAATACATGGGGTTTGACGCCCAGCGGCGTTAACTTCAAAACATATTGCATGGCGAATATCCCAAAAACCGCCGCAGGGGCTTAACGCTGCAAAGCAAGCAAAACAAGGGGTACAAGGCAGCAACGAGAGCGCGTTTGTAAGATCTGATCACACTGGCAGCAACGCCAGCGGTGATTACAGCTGGAAGCGGTGTCAGCTGCTGTGAGCTTATTGTACTTGCTTAGGGGATTGTGCTCACGGCAGTATGAGGAAAAATCGCAGCAAGATGCCATGAGGGGCAGCGCTTTGCGGGAGGCAGTGGTCGGTAAAGGCCACGTACTGTGAGAGCAACGCTTAGCGAGAGTACACGGCCCCTTTTGTGAGGGCATAAGCTGCAAGTAAGCACAAGAGGCGTCCGCACTACCGCCTAAGCGCCCCACAACTTCTGAGTAAAGCCCAGATTACCCGTTGCCTGCCTACTCTTAAGCGTCAGCTGCGCCTGCTTTAGCGCTACGGCTGCGCTTGGCCTTTGGCTTTGGCGACACCTGCTTTTGGCTCTTAGCAGCTCCTGCCTTGGCCCTGCTGCTGCGCTTAACCTTTGGCTCTGGTACCGTCTTGGTCTGCACCTCGATCTCAATAGGATCGACCAAGCCTTGCTTTTCCTCGGCAGCTTGCAGCTCCATGTCGAGCACAACCTCATGCCGATCTACGGCAACTGGATGTCCCAAAGGATCACTCACCTTAAAGGAGCGCCACCCACAAAGCTGGCGGTAATGGTCGCAAATGACCAACACCACCATTGTAATGGGCTTACCTTTCTTTTTGAGGTTGTTGCCATACCTCTTCACTAACATCTGGCGTTCGCCCGTATCAAAGAGCTTGGCAATGGCTGCCTTAGATCTGCTCCTCTTGTCCAGACGTTTGAGCTCAAAAATGTAAATGTGATCACTGGTGGTAGCTACCAGATCACAGCGGCCATGGTTATTAGCCACCTCTTCTTCGGTGGCAATAACCTCCGAGGTCAGAGACAACTTGAGGAATGAGCAGTAAAAAGCCTCAATCTCAGGCTTCTGCTCTTGCCCTAAGATCTGTGCTGGCGCTTGCTCCTGATCCTGTGCTTCATCCTGATCTTGGGTTGGCTCTTGACCTTGGGGCTGGGCTTTGACAAATCTCTCTCCCTGAGAAGAAAACGCCTTTGTCGCCTTGTAAGGGTCATAGCGCAGATAGCACAAGATCTGATTGAAGCTAGCGCACAGCAGGTCAATGTCTCCCAGCTCCAGACCTTTCTTTACCTCACCTAGCGCCTGTGCAAGGCTGTAACCCTCCTCATTCTCTTCCCTGTCCTTGAACCCAACCACATAGCTTGCCAAGAGGGGCTCAAACTTTTCTCTTACATCTTGGTTGGTAATGCCACAGCTGTAAGCGCGACTTTTTGTCGCCCTATCTCGGGTCTCTGCAGTAATCTCCTGAATCGAGAAATAGCCCGCCTGCACCAACACCTGATTCAAGGTCACGTCCTGAATAGAGCTGACCTCCCGCAACTTATCACTGGTCACCACCAAATCCTTGGTGCTGAGGTCAATGATTTTCTGCGGCGAAAGATCATGACCACGCAGATAGGCAGCTAAATCGTAGCTCTCGCCTGCGCTGTCCATCCAGTAGTTATTGAACAGCGGCGTCCTGTTAGTGCCCCGATACAGGACGGAGTAGAACATGTTTACGGCGAAAGGGCAATACACCTTGACCGAGGCTTCCTCGTCAAAACAAAAGCCGTCGTAATACCTTTCCAGTTTATCCAGCACCTCACTAGAGGTGATCCCCAATCTCTGCGCAGCTTCCTTCGTATAAGGCCCAAAGCACTCTTCAATCTCTTCTTGGGTATAGCCCAACAAAGCCGCAAAATCGTGATCCAAGCTCAAGTCTTGGAAGTCCTGTCCTGTAAACAGCGAGGTATCCTGATAACGCATAACGCCGGTGACTAAGATAAATCTAGCGTCGACCTGAAAACGCAGCCAGCCATAGAAGTTACTCAGCACTTGCTGCAAGGCAGCAAACCTTTGGGGCTTGTCGAGGTTGATCAACAGCGAGTAATCCCCCTCATCGATCAAGAACACGAGCGGCTGCCCTCTGTCTCTGGCTAATTTATCGAGCGCCGCAGATAAGGGCTCAAATGCAGTGATGCCTTTGCAGCTGCTGACAGAAAAGCCTGTGCGCTCATACGCGTCAACCAATCTTCTACACAAGCTGACCTCAAAGGCGGTGGCATCAGTGCGTCCCAAGTTAAACAAGGACACGTTGATTACTGGATATCAGTCAGCCATAGGCCACGTCTGCTCAATGCTCAGGCCACGAAAACTATCAAGGCCATGCGACAGCGCCTCGTCCAAGATGGAGCACATGGTGGTTTTACCCATAAGACGCGGCCGCGCGATAAAAATACGCCGCCCCGCCCGCATCAGCTCCGACAAGTAGCCAGTCTTATCCACAAAAAACAGCTGCTCACGACGAATGGTGTTCCAGCTAGTGGGAGATTCGACTTGCTTTTTTAGTTTACTGGGGTCAGTAGAACCCCAGACACAAGCCCTTTTACCACAAGTGAGAGTGGCCTTTTAGCTAAGCCACTTCCCCCTCCTCATATGCCACCTTTCCCAGCCGGCGCGGCAGCATCTCCTTGCGGCTTTACTCAGCGGTGGTGGCATCACCAAGCCTGCATTCCCACAAACTTAAGCCCACCATAGCTTGATGTTGCTCTTGGTGTGCGTCCCTGCCCCGTGGGGATTAGTGCTGCAAGTGGCAGCTCTTGCGCTTACCAGCTGTTGTGGCGCCTTTTAATCACCCTGAGGGCTGCGTTGCGGCCGCTCTGAGTTTAGTATCAGCTCTGAACTTCGCGGGTATGTGTGGTAAAGGGGCACGCCCCTGTGACGTGCAAGGCCTGCGGCCCGTCCCTTTACCCGCTACCCGCTACCAGCTACCAGCTACCAGCATCTAAGCCACGCGCGCAGGCAGTGACGTCAGTAACGTCAGTGCCGTCATGACGCTACTGACTCCACGCCTGACACTACACAACTACTGCTACTTCCGGCCCTGATCACTGCCTTTGCCCTTAGGAGCAGCATGGTGCTGAGGCTCTACCTCAGCATCATCCTCATAATCAGCTTCCTCCGCCTCAGAAGCGTCTTGCTGGTCTTTAAGGTCCTGCAGCTCTTTTGCCATGTGCGCAATCGCTATGTTCACATCAAATGGCTCCGGATAGCAGTCCCCCATGTCGAGGTTGTTATCCAAGCACTCTAAGATGTAGCACTTCATGAGCGTCATCGATACGGACTTGTAATCAAACGGATCGATGCCATTGACCTTGCAGTAGCGCCACAGGATCTCGCGCTGCACTGGCTCTAAATCCAGCATCTCCAGCTGCGATAAATCAATGTCGTCATCATCGTCATCGTCAGCAGCCGCGCTGTCAGCGTCCACGTCATCCGCGCCATGGGCTTCTTCCTCATAGTACGCGTCATCATCGTCAGCAACGCCGTCATAGGCGGCCTCATCTTCTGACCACGACGCCGCATCATCAGGATCCATCTCCTCCTGCATGGCCTCAAGGTGCATGCGCAAGGCGCCCTTAGACACCAGCTTCAGGAAGGTGTCTACATTCTCCACCTCAATCTGATACTGATCGGAGATAAAGGCAATGCGCGCCTGCTCCGGCACCATCCAGCCATCAGCTTGCTCTAAGAACACGCCATTAAGCTCCGCCTGACGCAGCGTAATGATGTCCTGATAAGGCCGCCACATCTGATACTCCTTGTGCGGATGTGCCTTAACGTAAGCCATGGTCGCGTCGCTGTATTTCAGCAGACTTTGCTGGTTCTCAAAGTCACCTAAAAGGCGGAAACTTTGCGGCACTAAGACATGCGGGAAGTACTGATACAGCTGACAGATACCATCAGCTAACGCCACCTTATGGCGGTATTCAGCATCCTCACGTGGGGCCTTAGAGTCATACTCCTCATCCACCGCAATGGCATACACCTCACGGGCAAAAGGCCACTCACCATGCGGATAGCGCATCATGTTGACCAGCGCACTGCGCGTCTGCCACGTGCCAAAGCCTAAGAAGGCGCTGCCAATACTCTGCTGCGTTAACAGCACTGGGGCCGCCAGCGCCATCGCCTCCGCACCTAAATCAGCGCCAGTGTGGTGCAGGAGCACCATTGCAGCCTGTCCCTCAGTGTAGGCATAGCTGCGCTGCAAGATGTTGCGCACCAACGGATCGCCAGTATTGCGCTCATGAGACTGCAGCTGCTCCAGCGGGAAGTCTCCAAACTGCTGCGGCAGGTATTTGACAAAGACCTGAGTTTTATCACCGTACTTGTAAGCTCTTTCCAGCGACAGATGGAACGAATTGTCCTGGCGCACCGCATTAAAGAGCTGGTATGGCATCACCAAACGACGTGGGTCATCAGCAGCGATCAAGTCATGGTGTAACTTGCGCTGCCGCTCCGACTCGTAGAAGCCAAAGACCAAGTTCTTGACTAAGAGGATCGCAGTCGGTAACACCTGCTCCTCAAAGCCCTCAATGCGCTCCAGCTTCTCCTCAAGGCCACGGTTGCGTACATACTTAAGATACGCGTCCCAAGAAAAGCTGTGTCTGCCCGCTAAGAGCTCTACTTCCCATTTCTCCGATAAGCTCTGCGCCATCTGATCATGGATAACAGCTTTAGTTGCGGTCAGCTCCAGCTTTGAGATCTCGTGCATGATACCAGCCGTCAGCACGCGCACTAAGCGCCCTAAGTAGACGCGGCTCGCTTGAAACACCAGCTCTTGTACCGGCATGGTCTTCAAATAAAGCTCTGGCGTATCAAAGAGGTCAATGAAAGCCGCACCGGATAAGGTGTCATCGAGCATCACCAGCCAGTGCTTGTAAATGACCTCGCTCTCGCTGTAGCGCAGCATGCTCCAATAAGGCAGGTTATAGCACAGTCTGCTCTCCGCCCAGAAGCCTAAGACAGAGCCCAGCTCATCACGGCTCGCCGTGTCCGGTAAATCCAGCCACTGCGTAAAGCGCTGCTTATACTCGTTATCATCATCGGCTAAGGCCTCAGCATAATGCTCATCACCGTAGAGGATACACAGCTTCTGGCGCATGATCTCACCGGTGGCTTCAGTGAGATTATCGATGCTCTCCTCACGGTTAAAGCGCATTCTAAAGCTGTCGTAGAGCAGCACCGCAAAGGCGCTGTCCACAACATCGGCTGCACCAAAGAAGTAGCCCTGCTCCTCTAAGTGCTGCAACAGCCAGCGCGCCATAGCCATCTGCGAGGCGTAAGACTGACCATCATTGAGGTTGTTCACTGCCGAGAAGATTAAATCATGCAGTGGGTTGTCATCCTCATGGAATATCTGTGGCCGCGTAAACTGCCGCTCTTGCGCCGGATCAAAGGTCACAATGGTGTTGATGATCTTGGCTAAAGGATGCGACGGCACATCGAGCTCATCACGCACCAAATGGCTGCCGCCATAGGCCTTAAGCTCTTTATCTCCCTCGCTGCCACTACCATCCATGGTGGCCGCATCCTTAGCAGGTGCAGCCATACCATTGAGGTTGGCTAAGGCCTCAATGGTCTGTGCCGCCTTGGAGCTACTGGTGAGGTGGTCGGTGTTCACTCCCAGTTTGTCGTTTAAGAAGCTCTTTAAGCGGGCAAAGATAGTCGCGGCCTCTTCTTTGGAGACGACGCTATTTTCGGCGGCATCCTCACCACCTGTAAAGCCACTCAAATCCAGCGTAGCTGTACCACGCGGTGCATGCGCGGCGCGTAAATTGGCCATAGCACTGCCCATGAGCGAAGCCAGCTCAGGGGAAGACAGAGCCTCCGCTAAGGTTTTGTCATCAAGATACTGCGGGTCAAGATGCAGCTTCTCAATGAGTAGCTGCCGCACGCGTGGCGATAAGGCAGATGGCGTCGTGCCTTGGCCAGCGCCACCGGCACCATCAGAAGCAATGACCTCTGCACTGCCCTTAGCTTGCAGCGCTGGTAAGGCGTAAGGATAAAGGGTGTCGTTATCATCCCCAAACACCTGACCATACTGGCGCATGTGCAGACGGGCACTCTCTAATTGCACCGCATCATACTGCTCCGTATCAAAGAGGCTGCCGTTATACTCCGTCCCTGCTTGCAGGTCAGACCACAGCTGTGCCTCCTCTTGCAGCTCGTACTCCGAGAGTGCATTTTTGTTGCGGCCCGTATCAAAAAAGCCCAGCTCAAAAGGCGCACGTGTCCCTTCGCTGACCACCGCTGCCGGTGCTGCCGGTTCCGCCGTCTGGACGGCAGCTGTCGCCGCCGTACCTGTAATAGCAGCCTCATCCGCCGCCACGGCGACACTATCTTGTGGCCAGCCTTGCGCTTTGGCGATCTTCGCCGCCTGCTGTTGTGCGTGCGCGGTGGCTACAGTGGCAGCTACAGGAACATGATGCGCCCCTGAGGTACTACTCGAGGTTGTGCCTGCACCAGCACGCCATGCAGCCATCGCCTGATGCAACTTAGCTGTAGAGACTTCGTTCTTGCTACCTTGCACGCGCTGTAAGTGCCAGCGGAAGCTATTAATCTCGTAGCTTGCCTCGGCATAGAGCGAATCATAGGAGCGCAGCCGTAAGAACTCCTCATGGAAGGCGGTGTACTCACGGTCAATAGCTAAGCACAGCTCAAGGCGCGAGCGGTGCCAGCGCGCTAAGCGCTGATCAAAGCTCAAGCCCCAAAGCTCAGTGTTATAAAGCGAACCATTGTTCAGCTTAGCAGCCGCGACCAGCGTGGCATGCTCAGGACTGACAGGGCTCTCACCGGTGATCTCCGCTTGCAGCTTAGCTACCGCCTGCTGACTGCGCGAGCCCCATGATCCCATGCTGGCTCCTGCGGCCATGGCATTGCCCGCCATAGCACTCGCAGCGGCATCGCTAGCAGAAGCTGCGGCGCCTGTGGTGGCCTCAGCAGCTGAGCCGTGGCCTAAGTTGCTTGCAGACACGCCATGCGCGGCAATACCCGCACCTAAGGTCGTGCTCTCACCGCTACCACTGCCTGTGCCCTTACCGCTAATACTGTCCCCTACCGCCTCACTTGCTTGCAGGCGGTTTAAGGCATTGATATAGGTCAGAGCTTGAGCCTTAGTGGTCGCCTCTAAGCCCTGCAGCAAGCGATATGGCAGCAGGCAATAGACGTAAGGCATGAGCTTTAAGAACTGGTGCTTATCCCACGTCTGTCCCTGATAGAAGCTGTGCGTAAGCCAATGCTCATCGCTCTTGGCCGCGACAAAGCGGGCAATATTGTCCTCACCTAAGATGCGCTCTAAGGTTAAGCGCAGATACATTGGGCCCCAGCGGCCAGACCACGAGTCAATCTTGCCACCTTGATGCCAGCGCTCTAAGTCCTCTTGCGCAGCCGCCCCACCAATATCGACGCCCTCTAAAACGCCTTTACTGCGCTTTAAGAGCTTATCGCTCATGGTGTAGAAGTACTTAGAGCGAACCTCCGCATCGACCTGACCTAAGTTATCGAGCGTTGCTGCCAGCTGCTGCAGCTGATTGCGTGCCCGTACTGCCTCGACGCCATCTAAGATAAAGAAGTCACCACGGCTAATAGGCAAGTTCTCAGAAATGGCAAAGGAGTAGCCACAGCTGGCGTCGTACATGCGGCGCGAGCCATGGTAGTGCTGGCGGCCTGGGACATAGCCGTTTTGCGCCTCTAAGCGTAAGGACTCAAACTCACTAAAGCCCTCGGAATTCATGTCCTGCGAGAATTCCTTAAACTTATCGGAGTTGATATCCAGCTGCAGCACTTCCTGCACAAACTTACGCGCCGTCTGTAAGTGCGGCTCCTCTTGGAACTCATCAGGGAAGAGCTCGTACAAGAAGAGGTGGCTCTGTGCGTAGTAGAGGAAACGCTCCTTAGCGCCCGGCATACCACGGAGCATGTCCTTAGCAAGGAGGTACGCGTAACTGCGCTGTGGCGCCTCCGGCTTATAGCCAAAGCGCCAGCCATTACGGCTTTGCACCACTACCTCACTAATGGCGCCAAAGCCGCTTAAGCGCAGCAGGTACTCGTAGTTGATGTAGGCCTTAAGCCAGTACTCCAGCGTTCTGGCATCAGCTTCGTTGTGGACACCTAAATCGAGGTAGCCAATCTCACCAAAGACCATGCGCGGTAAGGCCAGTGGCAGCGCGCCCTGTGCGGTCAGATCCTGACTCTTCAGGGTCACCGTGGTGCCATTGTCCCCTGTGCCCACATCAGCAGTCGCAGCGGCAGTAAAGCCCTTGAAGTGATCAAAGTCAGTACCGGTACCCCAGTTCTGCGTCTTACCTTGGAATAATTGCGCGCGCAGCTCCATCTCTTTACGCGCATAGTCCTCACTAAAATCAAAGGCGTGCGCTCTTTGGTAGTGCAGGAGCATGAGTTCTGGGTTTTGGTGCAGGCGCAGCAAATTACCCAGCGGGCTAAAGTAGCCATAACGCAGCAGCGTCAGCGTCAGATCCTTAATGGAGACAAAGGTATCAGTGCCCGTGCGCTTCTCATCTAAGGTCAGCTTAGAGTTTAAGAGGCCTAAGCCCTGACCATAGAGGCTGCACAAAATGACGAGGTCACGATAGTGCTCGGTGGTGTAGGTGTTAATGCCCTCGTTATAGGCCTTAAGGAGGCTCTCTTTTAACGCCTGCGCCTGCGGCAGGAAGTCGTGTAAGTCGAGGTGGCCCTCATTGGAGTCCACTTCGCTCCAGCTGACCTCAAGCCCCCACATGAGGCTGGTTTGGCCCCCATCCTCACTTAAGGTGGCCGAGGCTGGCAGCATGTCCGCCTGCGCTGTGCTGTCATCGACCGTGACGCCCGCAGCAGCAGCAGCGCCCGCCCCTGCTGCCGTGCCCTGCGCACCGCCACTGCCGTGGGCAGCGGTGCCGCTAGTGCTGCTAGATGGTGGCTGCTGCGCCGCATCTGGCGTGGTGGCATTTGTTTCCTGCTCATCACGCACGATCTCTTGGCCATCCACTAAGCCCGTAGAGCCATAAAGGCTTAACGGATCAGAGCGATTTAAGGCCGTGCGGATACGCCGATCCGCCGCTTGGGCACTGGAGACCACAGTCGAGACATTATGGCCCTGACGGCGACGGCGCTCAATTAAGAAGCTATTGCGGATATCGTGGGTGCGCAGCGCCTCCATGAGCTTTTGCACGGTGGTGCCTTGCAGCACGGCGGGGCCCAAATTTGGCGCCATGGTGAGGAAATCGCGGCAGCGCGGGCCTGCAATTAAGCGCTGGTAGATCTCACCATACGGCTGCTGCTCATAGACCGCCATATTGCTGCGGGCCATGATCTTGGCCATGGCATTGCCATTATTGGCGATAAAGCGGCACATGCGGGCAAAGAGCAACGGAAATGGCCGACCCGAGCCACGCAGCGCGTGTAAAGCGCACATAAACATGGACTGCAGCGACAGCGGCAGCGTGCCATAGTTCATGGCAGAGATCACCGTCTCTTGTAAATAGCGCGCATGGCGCATTGGGTGCGATTGCCGCGCGGTAATGGTGCTTAGAGGCAGGTCATAGACAAAGCAGGAGCTAAAGTGATCGAGGCGCGCATTGTAAGCACAGGTTAAGAAGTCACAGCCGACGCCATCTAAGATGTGCTCCATCATTAAGCTGTCGTTCGCCTCAAGCAAACGGTCGGCTAAGAACTCAGGGATCTCCCGTAAGCGCACCCAGTTAAAGAGCACTTGACGCTCTAAATTGGTACTGCCATGCTCAAGGCGCTCTAAGAGCTTAAAGATCACCTTTTGCACACGGGTATCGGTAATACCCTCGTGCAATACCCACTGGCCCATACGCTCTTGCAGCTCTAAGAAAGCGTGGGTGTAGGCAAAGTTACCCTGCATGGCCTCGGCGTTTAAGCGCAGCCCGTCTGCCTCGTTTTGGAAAAACGAGAACCAATTGTTAAAGACGAGCAGGTTGCGAGGCATGAGATCAGAGGCCCGCCACAGCCCTAAGTCGCGTAAGACGCGCTTTAACTGTGAAGAGGCAAAGTAGCGCTGATGCTGCTCGATAAGTTGCATTAAGACCGTGCTGTCCATTGGCATCAGGGCGCCATAGCTTGCAAAGTAGAGCAGGCACAATAAGGCTTGGACATTACTCTGCGCTAAACGCTCTAAATAACGCCAGTAGATCACAAAAGGCAGCGGCTTAAAGCTCTGTGTCAGCTCTAAGGCCTCCAGCTCCGCTTGCGCCTCACTGATGCCTAAGCGGGCTGCGTAAAGGAGATAGGTGTGAGCTTCCTCTAAGCGACCAGCGACATCCTTTAAGCAGAGATAGACCTCAAAAAAGCCCTGTGGCTGATGCAGCTGCACCATTTCCAGAGCGTGCGCTAAGCGCTGCTCTTTGAGGTCGTGCTGCGCGTAGTAATGTGCGACCGTGCCATCGACCTTATTGCTGTTAAAGCGGCGGCCTAAGAGCGCTAAGAGCTCACTGTCATCACCCTCGTGCAAGACTCTTTTCATCTCGCTTAAGTAGGAGATGGCCTCACCATTGTGCACCACCACTGCTGCCTCATAGAAGATATCCATGTAAGGCACTAACAGTGGCGTAAAGTTACCAAGGATGCTTTGCAGCGAGTCACCCAAAAGTTGCAGGCCCTGAGTGCGATACTCAGGGGAGATCATGCCCACCTGTAAAAACATCATCGCAAGGTGGTAGTGATGCAGCTCTGGGTTAATGCGGCGGCCAAAGGTGTAGCTGAGGTCACGATCGCCAAAGGCAAAAACCTGCTCACAGAGCAGAGTGAGCAGATTCTGGCGCACGTAATAGCGCCGAATGGCCAGCTGCTGTTGCTCTGGCTCATCGTGCATGTGGCTGACAAGGAAGCGGAACACAGCTAAACAGCCATCTGGGCAGTAGGCGTGCTCCATAAAGTCATAGAGGTTCTCAAGGATCACTGCCAGCTGCGGCTGATAGCGCTCGCGCAAATGCGGGTAATGATCGAGCATGGTGCACAGCGTAATGAGGTTATTACTCAAAAGCGCACCATAAAAGCTTGGCTGTAAGAGCTTGTTCTTGGAGTCGTCGGGACGACGATAGAGGGTGGGGTTGGCCGCAAAGAGCTCTTTAAAACTAGGGTCGATGTTCTCCCAGAACTTAAAGCCCATATCCACAGTAATGGTCTGTAAGTACTGTGGGTAGGAGTGAAAGAGGTTGACAGGGCCGGAGACCGCCTGCAGCGGCTCCTCTCCTAAGTGATAGGAAAAGAGCGCGCGGTTTTGCAGGATGAACATGCGCTCACCCTGCGGATTGAGGTCAGGGGAAAAGATCGGCCCAAAGAATTGGGCTAAATAGCTGTCGGCAATGTAGTGACCAGCGACACTACTGTAGTTTAAAGTTGTCCAGCTCCAGAACTCGTTTTGCGGCATGAGCTCGGCAAAGAGATAGGCACGGCCAATTAAAAAGGCGGAATGCGCGCCCATACCAGGAATTACGGGCACAAAACCGGTGTCACCTACGAGGTGTAAGTCGGCAAGGGCAGCTGCACCGGCATTAGCATGCACGGCGGCGGCAGCCGCTGTAGTGGCGGCGTCAGCTTCAGAAGCTCCCTTCCCCGCATTGGCTCCTTGCGCTGCCATCTCGGCGCTCGCGCCCATACCAGCACCCGCCCCTGCTGCATCGGCAGCACCAGCAACACCGGCGGCAGCAGGCGCATGCGCTTGCGCAGGCGCTTGCGCAGGCGCAGCCTGCCCTGCCACCGCTGCTGCGGCCGCCGAGACGGCGGCTGCGGCATGAGCAGCAGCCTGCGCCGCAGCTGGCGATGCGGCACCGGCACCGGCGCTGCCTGCCAAGACGTTATCCTCATCTGTCCACGCATTAGGGCGCGTCTGGGCAGCGGCGGCCATTTGGGCCGCTGCCACCGCGCTGAGGTGCTCACCGCCGCCATTATCGCTGTGCTCACTGGCGCTCTCGGCAAAGATGATGTGCTTACGCTCGAGGTTTAAGTGGTACTTGGAGTAGAAAGCGACGAGATTGACTAAGGCACTCTCGGCATTAGCGCCATAGACCTGCTCTTGCTGGGTACGCGGGCTATAGCGCAGAGTAATGTGCTCACGCAGCAGGTTACAGATAGCCCGCTGGTGGAAGAGGTGTAAGGCCCACTCTTTGAGCTCCTCGGAGTAGACGCCGTCATGGATGGCAGCTTCGATTTGTGCTCGCGAAAAAGTGCTAAAAGCCTCGTTATAGTCGCCACCTAAGCTGCTGTCGACCTCATCTAAGTTACAAAAGAGCTCGTAGACCAACATGCCAATGGTTTGCGTGTCCATTAGCTTGTTGGTGGCCTCGATCATGGCGTTTAAGCCCTCACGCAGGGCGCGCTGACCGAGAATAAACTCCTGCACACTGGAGATGTATGGGTGAAACTCAGCGGTGGTGTCGTGGCAGTGGTGCATGCCCGCACGATGCTGCAGCACGTAGGCAATGTTGTTGAGCAAGTGCAAGAGCATGTTGGAATGCCCTGCACTAATAATGTATTGCAGCGTCTCGTCGAGATACCAGAAGTGGTAAATACAAGGCTTACGGGCAAAGAGCTCAGGAAGCGTGGTGTACTCGCAAGGCAGGTCGACACGCAGTGGTGGCGTCTTTGGCTGCGGTTGCTGCGGAAAATCCTGAATAGACAGGTGTAAGGAGGCGTTTTCGCTAGGGTGCACCGCTGCCTTTTTCTCGGCGTCGCTTAAAGCCGCTGCAGCTGCCGCCTGCGCGGCACTCTGGCTCTGGCGCTGGCTCTGCCCCTGCTCTGCGTCAACGGCGTCTAAGAGCAAGTCAGACTCAAACTGCGCTGCCTTTTCCTCCTGCAAAGCCAGCACTTGCTGTAACTTGGCAGCAAAGGACTTATGGTCACGCTCCGCTGGTGCCTCATAGAGTACATCATCGCCATTGCTGCGCGTTTGCCCGAGGTTAAGGGTCTTAGCCGTAAAGCCATGGGCCTGAGCCTTGTGCGTAGCCTCCTTTTCTGGCTTAATGCGGGTGTCCATAACCGCGACGGTGGCGCTGTCGAGCTGGCTCTCCTCTAAAGGCGTGGCGATGCGGCCATAGACCTGCTGCCATGGGCCTAAGACACTCTGATCATGAGAGCCGCTTACCAGCATATTGGTCTCGTTTGGGGCTAAGACCAAAGAGCCACGAATGAAGGTATTGCTATCGGTGAGGCTATAGCGGCTGAGCTTAAAGAGCTGGATAAAGTTTTGGAGCTTGACGAGGGACTCGTAGAAGTAGAAGTCGGACTCTTCTTTGGAGGTTTGCGCTAAGAGATAGGCGTAGAAGACCAGCTCTTCCCACACCTGCGGCTTAATACGCTTTTCGATGTCTTCGACGACGTAGGCTAAGGCAAACTCGTGCTTACAAAAGGCGTACATGACCTTATCAAAAAAGTCACGCACATCCTGCGGGGCGTTAGTGACGTCCTTATGCAGGAACTCACTTAAGGAGCCTTCACCGTTAATACCGAGGTAGGGATACTTCTCGGCTAAGTTTTGCAGCTCGACGATAAGTGGCAGGCGCAGCTCATGAGGCAGACCTAAAAACTTCTCATACTGCTCTTGTAAGTAAGAGAAGCTGGCATTAGGAATGAGCGCCGCCATGACCTGACGTAAGTAGGCAGGGTTTAATGGGGGCTGGGCGTTAGCACCTAAGCGCTCTAAAAAGCGCAACAGCACCATATCGTTGGCAGGCTGTGAAAAGCCAGATAAGTACTCGCGCTCGGCCTTGGCCTCAAGCTGGGGATCTAATTTGGCAAGCTCGGGTAAAAAGTCACGCAGCTTAAATTGCTTGCCGTTGACGTGCTTGATACTGTTATCGCCACCGATACCGGTGCGATGGCCCATGGTATAGCCTAAGCCATTGGTGGTATTGACGGCAGCGCCAATACCGACACCTAAAAAGCCACTGACATCGACACCCAGAGCATTGTGGCCTTCGACGGAGGCGGCGTCTGGAGCTGCAGCGGAGCCTTGACCATGCTGCTTGGCAGCAGCATTCTCGGAAGCGACGTCCACGGCCTCGGTGCTTAAGGACACGGCAGCAGCTGTAGCGTCATCAGCTGTACTCTCTGCGTCCTTTTGCTTCTCTAAAGCGGCAGCAGCAGCGTCCACGTCATCATCAACCGCGAGGGCATCGTCAGCAACACTGGCGTCTGCAGCGCTAGCAGCAACAGAGACACTATTAGAGGCGGCTGCAGCGGCAGCCGTGTCACTACCACTCATGGTGGCATCGGTGGCAGGAGTGGCAGGAGTGGTAGACGCGACCGAGTCAGCTGGGCGCGCTGCTTCCGAGGCTGATGCCGGAGCAGTCGTATCCACACTGATGCTGGCTACGGCGCTGTTGGCGCCAGTGCTGGCAGTGGCGTCAGTGGCTTTGCTCTCGGTTACGCTCACGACAGTAGCCGCAGCTGCAGATTCAGCTGTAGGCTTGTGAGAGGCAGAGTCAGTCTCAGAGGCAGAGGCGTCGGACTCTTGAGCAGCATCTGCTGCCACTGCATCCTGTTGCTTAGCGCTCTGGGACTTTTCTGTAGACGCAGCAGCGGCGTCCTCCTCTGCTAAGGCCTCTTCTAAGGCTGCCAGTAAGTCGGCATCGTCGCTACTGTCTCGAGCGCTTGAGTGTGAAGCCGCATGGTTAGGAGAAGTGGCAGCATTGTTTTTTTGGTCATGCTGATTTGTGGACATACGAGCTCCAACACTGGAAGATGACAAGAAATCGTGGGGAATGGTGGTGAGCGCGGGTGATACGAGCCTGTGGGAGAGGGACTCTTATCTGCGCGCTAGGGGTTTTTGGCCCCGTAGGCAGAGCGAGCTCTGCACAAAAATGGGAGCAATGGTGGTAGCGGCCTTGGCGGTGGATGAGAGCGGTGTCTGAAAGCGCCTCACGGCGCTATTACTCCGCAGTGGTGTTTGCGCAAACACTTCCACTTAGGGTAATGCTGCTGGTATGGCGGCTGTAACCGCTAACCAGCGGCGCCATGCGGCGCTTTACTCCGAAGTGGAGTATGGAGTACACACTACCGCTCTGAGTAAATGGCTGGCGCCCTCAGCGCCTCACGGCGCTTTTATCTCAACGTGGCGTTTGCGCAAACACTACCTCTTAGGGTAATACTGCCGGTATGGTGGCTATAAACGCTAACCTGCGGCACCTTACTCCGAGAGGAGTATGGAGTACACTCTACCGCTTTGAGTAAAGGGCTTACACCCTTAGCACCTGCGGCTCATTTACTCTAATTGGGTCAATAGCAGAGCACCAATACACCTCAGAGTAAGCGCTGTTTTCACCAGTCAGCAGCAAGCTCCATGTGGCCTCCTACTCCGAGGTAAGGCAGAGCATTCCCACCGCCAAGACGCTTACAACAAAAAGGGCGTGCCCTGTTACCAGCCACGCCCCTTTAGCCTCAGCTCAGCGTACTGCCAAGCTGAATTGTACACGCATTAGCAGCCGATCCCACACAATACGCCCTTATGCCGAAATGTGCAGATATCGCCGCTATGCCTTATAAGGCTCTCTTAGACTTACGCCCTAAAAAGCCTGGAAGACAAATGTTAAGTGGTAGTCACCATTAGGCAGGCGGTACTGCTCAAGCACTGGAGCACCCCAGCTATCATCACCACCAACACCCATCATCGCCGAGTTGATCTTCAGCACCGTGCGATTGACATCTGGCAGCTCAAATGGGTGTAACGCCTCCTCAATCTGGAATGGCGTCCATGGCAGAGCCGAGAAGTTGAATGGATCACGCAAGCACTTCACAATCAGGCCATGATCGCTCTTGTCATCCTTGACTAAGAAGAAGCGGCTGTCGCAGTGGTTGCCACACTCTTGCGGACGTAAGTACATCTCAAACTCGTCTAAAGTAGTCGAGGTGTAGTAGCCCAGCTTGTAGCCGTCCTTACGATCATAGTAGTTGGAATCAGGGCCGCGACCGTAGAACTCCACGTCGCTAAATTGCGCCTTAACTGGCATCAGCACGCCAAACTCTGGCAGCTCAGGTAAGCCCTCAGCCTTCTTGTAGTCGACGTCCAGCTGAATCTGGCCACTGCCATAGACGCAGTAAGTCATGGTCACAAAGGCCTCAACTGGCAGCGTCGCCAGCTGCATCTTAAAGCTGATCTCGACGTGGTCATCAACACGCTTGCCCTCATGGCCCACGCAGGTAGCAAAGGCACCCGCGCTGCGCCACACGGCATCGCGATATGGCATCTTGTTACCACGATCGTTGTCAGTTGGTGCACGCCAGAAGTTTGGACGTGGCATGCCATTGAGGTACTCAATGCCACCAACTTGGTAGCTCACTAAGCCACCCTGACCCTTGGAGAAGAGCAGACGGAAGGTCTTGCCAATCACACCATAGTGCTGACCGGTAACGAGTAACTCTAAGTCCTCACCACGGCCGCCTAACTTGGTGTACACCTCAGGCTTGCACAGCACCGTCTCACCAAAGGCGATCTCGTAGCCTGCATCCGCCCATGGGGTGTCTTCCTTTAACTCAAAGGAAGCTTGCAGCACGTACTCGTCGCTCTCATCGTAGTTGCCAGCAGCCAAGTTGTCATCCAAGTACTGGAGATTGGTTGGCACCTCGATGCTCTGACCTGGCTCTACCGACACCGAGTCAGTGTAGGAGTTAACCTCAGTGCCGTTTTGCAACAGACGCACACGGAAGATGTACTCGTTGGTGTTGGTAAAGAGCGAGTAGTTGGTGATCTTAATGGTGTCACGGCTTGGCTCAAGCACAAAGTTCTGGTAGTTGTACTTGACCTCAGCCATCTTGCTGGTCTCAGAACCATCGGCGTAGGTGATACCGTTACCGGAGAAGTTGTACTCCGTTGGGAAATCATCAAAGTCACCGCCGTAGGCGTAGTACTCCACACCAGAGGAGTTCTGGACTAAGAAAGCCTGATCCTTGTAGTCCCAGATAAAGCCGCCCTGATAGCGTGGGTTGCGCTTGGCCAAATCAGTGTAGAGCTTCATACCGCCATTGGACTGGCCCATGGCGTGGGTGTACTCACACATGATAAATGGCTTTTCAGGGTTCTCCGCTAAGAACTTCTCCACACCGGCTACAGTGGTGTACATCTGGCTTTCCATGTCGGAAGTGCCATTGAAGCGGCGGTCGTGGAAGATGCCCTCATAGTGCACGAGACGCGATGGGTCACGCTCACGGAAGTAGTTGGAGAGATCAAACAGAGTCTGACCACCAAAGGACTCGTTACCGCACGACCAGATAACAACGCAAGGGTGATTCTTATCGCGCTCGACCATGGCCTTGCCACGGGCTAAGACGGCATCGTGCCACTCTGGGTGACCATCAGGTAAAGTGTACTCGGTGTGGGTATCAACACCTAAGTTTTGCCACGAACCGTGGGTCTCTAAGTTGGTCTCATCAATGACGTATAAGCCCAGCTCATCGCACAGCTTGTAGAAGATCGACGAGTTTGGATAGTGAGAAGTGCGCACCGCATTGATGTTGTTGCGCTTCATAGTGAGCAGGTCTTCGTAGATCTCACTATCTGGAACGGTACGACCGCCCATGGCGCTAAACTCATGGCGGTTCACGCCATTGAAGACAATGCGCTTGCCGTTAAAGAGCATGATGCCGTCCTTCATCTCGAAGCGACGGAAACCAACTCTAATCAAGGAAGTCTCAAGGGAGTACTCATCTAACTTGAGGAGGCCCTCTAAGTTAGTATCAGCGTTCTCACCCTCACGGTCGTACTTGGCGGTGTCAGCCACGCCCTGTGGCAGCACTTGGCACACTAAGCTGTAGAGGTTTGGATGCTCGGCCGACCATGGAGCGAGGTTAAGACCGGTCAGGTCTAAAGCAAAGTCAAAGTCTTTTTGGGCCTCACCCACAAAACACTTAGAGCAGATCTTACCGTCGCCATCGACTAAGTACAGTTGCAGCGCACCAGCGGCACTTAAGCGCGCGGTACCGGTAAGGATTGGCTTCGTGTAGGTATCGTCTAAGGAGGCCTTGACGAAGATATCCTCTAAGTGCACCTGTGGCTTGGTGTAGAGAAAGACCGGACGGAAGATACCGGACATGCGCCAGAAATCTTGGTCTTCTAAGTGCGAGCCGGAGCTGTACTTAAAAACGCGCACAGCTAAGCGGTTTTGGCCCTCGCGCACATATGGGGTGAGGTCAAAATCAGATGGGGTAAAGGAGCCGGTAGCGTAGCCTACATAGTGGCCGTTTAAGTAGACGGCGTAAGCGGAGTCGACACCCTCAAAGCAGATGAAAACGTTTGACCAGTCACCGCGCGACTCAAAGAAGGTGACATAGGAGCCAACAGCGTTAAAGCGGGTTGGGATTTGGCCTGGCTTTACATCCTCACGGCCGTCCCATGGATAGGCGACGTTGGTGTAGTGAGGCTTACCATAGCCTTGGGTCTCAAAATGACCTGGAACTTTGATGGTGTTCCAGCCGGAAACATCAAAGTCATCCTTTTCAAAGCCCTGAGGCATTTGGCCAAAGTTGCGCGCATAGTGGAAGAACCAGTGGCCATTGAGGCTCTCACGTAAGGAGCTGCCGGAGCCATCGGTCATTTCACGGTAGTTGGCGTAAGGCACCTGATCCGAATGAGGGGCTAAACGATTTTGCTCATAGCAGCGCGGATCTTTGACAATATTCAGGTCAAATTCGGCCATAAAAACACAAACTCCTAATCAGTGACACTAAGTCAGGCATTCCACTACTGGGCTGTTGCCTCATCATGTGGTTGGTTACAGGCAAAGAAAAGATCCCAGCGGGAAGCGCTAACCACTGAGCAATACTGTCGTCGCCCTCCTCAGCGTAAGCGCCTGCGTCGACAGTGTAGCAGCGCCAACACCTTAAAGGCAGGTATCAGCGGGCGCCAAAGTGCTGGCATTGGGTTTCACCTTTTGTTTTCTGCGTGGAGCTGTCGTAAGGCAGCGGGACTGCTTTAAGGCAGCATACTG
The DNA here is from genome assembly GCA_949286015.1 of uncultured Succinivibrionaceae bacterium. Classification (GTDB taxonomy): domain Bacteria; phylum Pseudomonadota; class Gammaproteobacteria; order Enterobacterales; family Succinivibrionaceae; genus Anaerobiospirillum. Next base: position 21,682 of record CASEBB010000066.1, read on the forward strand.
CACAAAGGCAGCGCAGGAAACAGCCTTACCCCAAGGCCGCAATCACAAAAGCATATGATAGCAAAGAGCACCGAACTAAAGTGCAAGGCAAAGCGCAAAGTGCGAGGCAGGGCGCAAAGTATAAGAAAACCAACCACAAAGCTACGCCACCTATGGCTTTAGACGCGCCAACTGTGCTTGTGCTTGAGGAAAGAAGCAGCTTAAGAGCAAAGAGCGAAGCGCATCTCAGGCCACCATGGCTGGTAAGGCCACCATGGCAGGCCACAACCACTCCTCTGTGCCCTCTGTGGTTGCCTCTCATGGTGCTCTGCGTTTGTTCATCCTTATGTGCGGGTATGAACTACCGCAAAGACTTTGGCGCGTGTTTAGGCTCCAGCCTGCGTGCAGCTATAGGGAAGCTTCTGTGTTTCTACCAGTGTATGAGGCGCAAAAACTGGTACGATACCCTCATACGACCTGCAATCCCAGCAAATAACGCCAATCTTGTCTAAGAGGTGAGTGTTATGCCAGAACTCCAGCCGCTAGTGAGAGCGCTGCCAAAAATCCCGTTGGGTGTTTCTGATTGGAACAAGTTGGCGGACAACCACAAGAACTACGTGGTTGTCGATAAAACCGCCAAATTGGCTGAGCTTGCGCAAAACGATACGGTGTTTATTGCCCGCCCTCGGCGTATGGGCAAGACTACCTTGTGCTCTATGCTCTATGAGCTGTTTGCTCATGGCAAGGAAAGCTTTAAGGGGCAAGCTGTTTACGATCTGTGGCCGGAAACTGATGTTTATCCCGTGATTCGCCTCTCCTTCAATGTTTTTTCTGGTGATGATGTCAGCAAGTTTGAGGAATCACTCAAGGATGCATTGCTTAATGCCTTTAGTCAGGCCGGCTTTCCTGAGGTGGAGAGCTTTCAGAAGAACTTAACCCTCACTGGTTTCTTAGGCAAGTTTGGCCGGATTGCGCTACAGCACAAGCTTGTCATCATTATCGATGAGTGGGATTATCCTCTGTTCCGCTGCCTCCACGATGAAGACAGGCTCAACGTTGTCAAGTCTGTACTGAGAGATTTTTACGCTTGGCTGCGCGCATTGCCAAATGTGCATTTCATGTTGCTTACTGGCATCATGCGCTACCGTGAAACGTCCTTATTCTCGGGGCAGGATATCCAAGACTTGAGCATGGTGCCTTATTTCGCGGATTTGCTGGGATATACCCAAGATTAGCTGCAGCACGCCTTTAAGGACTACATTCCTCTGGCGTGTCAGCGGCTGAACCTTACTGAGCAAGAGCTGCTGCACTTGCTGCAAGTGCACTATGGCGGCTTTTGCTTTGACTACGATGCCTCGATCAAGGTGTACTGCCCACATGCCATTAACCACTTCTTTGCTATGGTGCAATCTCCGCACGTCGTCCCTTATTTTGGGCATTATTGGATGACCAGCCCCAATACGAGTGAGGAGTTAATCATTGCGTACTTGCACGGACGTGAACTAGAGACAGCAGAGCTCCAGCAGATTTGCCAGCAACAGTTCACCATGTCTTATCAGGAGATCACTGCGGCCCCCTACTTTGGCACGGTCACGTTCAAGCAACTGTTAGTGCAAGCTGGCTATTTCTCCATCGAGTCTATTGCTGAAAATGCAGATTCTCCTGAGGAGAGAAAATTCAACTGTGTAATCACCAACAAAGATGTGAGCAAGGCGTTTTTCCCAGTGTTGGCCAGCTACTTACTGAACTTCGACCAAGAGAAGCAGCGTCAGCTGGAGCAGGCATGTACAGAGACCCAGAAAGCCTTGCTTACAGGTGATATGGCGCACATGTGTGTGCTGTTCAACCTAAACTTATGCAAAGCGGGCTACACCGTATTGCAGGATGCTAAGGAGGCCTTATATGCCTGCTTCTTTGAGATGTATCTGCAGTCGGATCTGATACTCACCGCGCGTGAGGAGATCAACAGTCTTGGACGGTGTGATCTGGTAGCTGAAACCAGTGATCGCATCTTTGTCTTTGAACTCAAGCGTCTTAACCAAAGCTCCTCGTCCAAAAACGCGCGCCGCGCCATGTTAGATGTGGCTGATCAGCAAATGTTAAGCAGGGGTTATGGCAGTAGTCGTATGGATCGAGATAAGCCGATTACAGGTGTGATCTTGGTGATTTGCGACAAATACCGTCAGGTCTGTGCTTGGCGCCCCCTTGACATCACCAAGACTGGGCAGCTAGAGCGCCACGAGGGTTTTGTGGAGATGTTGAACATTGCCACGCAACTGCAAGTACGGCAATGGGCTCATAAGGCGCGCAATCTCGTCTCTAACATCTTGAAGCCTCCCCAGTCTTACGACTGGGGATTCTCCTGGACCAGAAGAAGCCTTTTCGGCAAAAGTAGGCGTGACACTTGCGTGCCCTTGATAGTCC